>JAVEWC010000036.1:0-3555 GCA_034004745.1 Candidatus Izemoplasmatales bacterium
GAACTGTATTCGTCCTGAATACATCACCCCGTACATCAAGATTGTCAATTGTGTAAGCACCGCTCGAAGCTATCAAAGCTCGGGATAAAACCACACCGCTCAAACCGATATTCGCCCCGCCGTCAAGCCCTACCTTGACGGCTAGACTAATAATTTTGTCATTTTTTACCAATGCTTTCAGAGTAGTTTTTGATGGATGACGCTTGGTTGTGGAAAGTATATCTTCTTCCCTTTCATAGATTAGCCTAATCGGTTTTTTGATTTTTTTGACAGCGACCGCAAGTTGACAAGCGATCAAGGATGGAAATTCTTCTTTACCACCGAAAGCTCCGCCGACGGTTGCTTGTATTACCCTGACCAACTTGTCTTCAACATCAAGGGCTTGAATGAGTGCATTCTTAACATAGTAAGGACATTGAATCGATCCCACTAAAGTGATTTTTTCCGCTTCTTCCATATAACCGATCATTCCTTGAGTTTCGATATAAAGTTGCTCCTGATAGGAAGTCTCGTAAGTTTTTTCGATTATCAAGTCGTTCTTTTTAGGATTGAATCCTTCACCTTTTTTAAATTCATAATGAATGACGCTATCAACCCAATCAAATATCGGTTTTTCCTCTTTATAAGTTACTTTTACCCGTTTTAAAAGTTCATTGACGAGATATTTATCTGGTCCAACCAATAAAGCAATTGGTTCATAAAGGTAAGTAATTTTGCCTGTAGTGAAAATTGGCATGTCATCATATATGATCTTAACGATATTTTTACCCGGAATATCCTTGTAGTCAACGACAAAATACCCTTCTGGCATCTCAGGGTAGATTATTTCAACAATCTCTCCTTTGGCAATAGTCGCTCTTAAAGTCAAGGCATGAAGCATGCCTTCCATTTTAATGTCAGCGACATACTTTGCTTTCCCGGAAATCTTTTCATCGTTATCGACTTTATTGATACTTTGGGAAATATCCTTCATAACAATCACCTCTTCAAGGAATAACTGATGGCACCGGTTGGACATTTGGCGATACAAAGACCGCATTCAAAACATTTGTCGGGATTGAAGGTTATCACACCTGGATAGGAAATTGCGAAATATGGACAAATCTTTTCACACAACATGCAATCGATGCATTTATCCCGATCGAGAACAGGCAATGACTGCTTATAGACTACTTCTTTTTTCAAGCCATGATTAATGACCTCTTCAATTGAGGTAAACCCATACTTCTCCAAAGTCTTAGGCAGATCAGCAATAATTTTTTTATATAAATCCTTACCATATAGCAAAGCTGCAGACAACATCTGTACCCCAGAAGCACCGGCCAATAAGAATTCCAAGACATCCTCAGCGTTTTTAATTCCACCGACGCCAATCACCGTCAATGATGGTTCGGCTTGCTTGATTTTATAAACAGTAGCCAAAGCTACTGGTTTAATCGCCGGACCTGAAGTCCAGACAAACCCTTTTTCATTGCCATAAATGATGCTTTTTTCTTTTAAATCGATTTTCATGGTTGGACCCAATGAATTAATCGCGACCACACCATTAGCACCAGCTTCCTTGATTGCTTTGGCAAAGCCTTCGGGATCAGGCAAATGCGGACTTATTTTCATATAAATCGGTTTTTTAGTATGGTTTCTGATTGCCCTAACAGTTCCTTGAATGACTGTCAAGTCAGTTCCGACATAATGAGTTGAAATTTCATATGCATCCGCATATTTTTCCACCAAAGGTACCAAGAACTCCATATCTTCCTTGGTATAACCCAAACTGATTATTAAGGGGCGATCCTTATTCTCGTGAAACTTCGGTAGAATCTCGTTAATCCATACTTCATAACTAAGTTCGCTCCACAGTTCCGAATTCATGATAAAAGTTTTATCGCCATAGATGCATGGTTTTGGTATATTAGGCAAGGCTCTGGAAATTGTCTTGGTGACAATTCCTCCAAGTCCTTGTGAGACCAAAAATTCCAGTTTTTCCAAGTCGCCATTAAGCGGCCCGGCCGCTGGCATTAAAGGATTAGAAAATTTCATGCCGTCAAAACTAGTACTTAAATCGAACATCTTTGCCTTCCTTTCCGATTAACTTCCATAATCTATCGGATTTTTCTTTTGCCAAAGAAAATCTCTCTTGAAAATCTTCTTTAGTTCTATAATCTTCTATCAACATCTTTCCGCCGGCTATAACCGTTTCTGGTTTAAAACTTGGGAAAACCCCAAAAAAGACATGACCGAAAATATTGGTTTTATTTACTGGTGTATATGGTTTGAAATCAACAATGACCAAATCGGCTTCAGCACCTTCTTTGATGGAACCAAGATTTGTTTTCAACATTTCGTTTGCGTAATCATAGGTATTGTTGATGATGGTTCTTAAATCATCCAAACTGAACGCTGTAGGTGACTTACCCAATAAATGCGAAAGGTAATAGATGTTTAAGTATTCTATTGGTTGGGACGGCAATAACCCGTCATTACCACTGATGACCCTGATGCCTTTATCAAGAAATTTCTTAACTTGGGAAATGCCAACGGCATTATTCAGGTTTGAAGTGACGTTGATGGCGATAGTTGACCTATGTTTCTTGATGATATCCATCTCGGCTTCATCGATGTGCGTACAGTGAACCAATAACGACTTTTCATTCAAAAGATTGAAACTTTCTAGTCTTTCAACCACTCTCATTCCATATTTATTCAAGCAATCTTCCTCATCTAGCAAACTTTCCGCCACATGCACATGAATCCCCGCTCCATCGAGTTTGGCACTGATTTCAGTCAAAGTTTCATCACTCAAAGATAATGATGCGTGCATGCCAAACAAACCACTGACGGTTTTTTGACTATTGTTTTTGATGAATTCCAGATTCTCTTCAATCGCAGAAGAAACATCGAAACGATCAGAGGTCTCGAAAGCTAAAACTGCTCTTAACTTCAGTTCGTCAACCACAGCTTTTTTGACCATATTCAAACTACCTCTTATTGATCCGGAGGCATGATGGTCGATAAGAGTTGTTGTACCCGAGGACATTTGTTCCAGAGCACCCATAAAGGCTGAATGATAAACCAAATCCAAATCTAGAAAATGATCCATCTTCCACCATAACTGTTTCAAGATATCCAGAAAATCTTGGGGATTGAAATCAATCGCCATGCCTCTGGCAAAAGTTGAATACAAATGAGTGTGACCGCTAATCAATCCCGGCATAACGAGCTTTCCCGTGCAATCAATTTCTATATATCCAGCATTTCTGTATTCACTCATCGGTTTGATGATTCTTATATGTTCATCAAAAATGATTGAGACATTCTCCTGATAATTCTTATAATCATAAAAGCGAACATTGATTAAAGCATACATAACATCACCTATACTTTCTTGCTGACAGGTTTAATAAACTCACGATTTTTAATGATGAACTCACCGCGATTCATGGTATGGACGGTTTCTCCCGATCTTTTAAAATTGTCATATAAGAAACAGTCGGTTTTGCCATGGTTCTTGGAAATAAAATTATCATAAAGTTCGTAAACAAATAAATTAGCTAGATT
>JAVEWC010000036.1:3655-10340 GCA_034004745.1 Candidatus Izemoplasmatales bacterium
AAATCGTATTTAGAAGATAGTTTTAAGAGCTCTATGATTTGATCGTCATAGGTTCTGCGATTGGAGTCGGAATAAGTTGTAAAGAGCTTTAGGGAATTTATCCCCAGACTTTTCATCTTGATTACAAACTCTTCCAAATCACAATTTGGATTCTTGATTGTAGCGTGAAAACTATAGTCGCAAACTGATGTTTGCGCTTCATCTAAACGCCTGTAATAAGCCTTTTCCAAGTCAACGGGATTATCAACTGGATCCAAGAAATCAATAACCGTCGTAATTCCCCCATAAACAGCTTGAAGTGTTCCGGAATAAAAATCATCTCGAGAATGAATTGATCCCAAGTCCAGATGAAAGTGGACATGCGGATCGATCAAAGCCGGTATTACCAGAGCATTTAAAACATCGATGCTTTCTTTTGCGGGCAAAACCTCAGGAGTGATTTTGGCAATCACCTCTTTTTCGATATAGACATTGGTTTTAACAAAATCACCGGCGATAAAGACCTTGCCATTACGGATAACCTTATCGAACATCTCTTTACTCCTTAGATAATTTCTACTTCTTTCATTTTGTACTTATGGATAACTTGATTGATCAAATCATCTCTTACCACCAAGCATAAATCCATGTCATTATCAATCAACTTAACCAAAACTTGATGAAATCCCTGATCATTCAATTCCAAGAGACTGATTTCATCCAAAAAGACTGGATTGATTTTTTTAGCTATGAAATCATCAACCATTTCTTCAACATAATTGAAGGCATCCTCATAAAAATGATAGGGTCCCACTTTACAGATAATGGCTTTAGAGCCATCATCATAAATGTCCCTGATCACAAAAGGAATCAATTTATTGGTTGACAGTTGTAAAAGATTGTAACCATAAACCAAATTGCCTTGCATGATCTTACGGGAAACGAAACCATCTCCCTGGGGATGATCTTGGTAATACTCCAATAATCTAGTGCTTTTTTGGGAATTAATCTTCCCAGTAACAATCCTTATCATCTAGGGTCTCCCTCATATGTCTATGACCGGTTTTTTCATAGGTCAGAGCCAGTATTTCCGCAGTTATTGATATTGCGATTTCTTCAGGAGTCATTCCTCCCAGTTCAAGACCAATTGGCGAGTAAAAAAAACTCAAGTCAATATCTTTTCCGAACTTTTCATAAGTTGAAGTCAAATAACCTCTGATTTTGTCAGGAGAACACAACATGCCCAAATACTTGGGCTTGATGTGTTTTTCCAAAATACGATTGATTACGTGATAATCATATTTATGGCTTGGAGTACAGACAATGATATAATCACCGTCCTTGATTATGTCTTGGTCAATGAAATCGACAAAGCCTTTATTGACCAAGATATCAGCGCCGACAAACTTTCCGATAACTTCAGTTCTATCATCAATGACAGTCACGTGATAATTCATAGTCTTCAAGACATTTGTCAGAGCTTGACCGACATGACCGGCACCAAAAATAAAAATTGTTGCCTTAGGACCGATATATTCGTAAAACAAACTGACGATCCCACCACAAACCATCGGTAAAGTCATGCCTTCCGGAATGATTTTTCCTTCATCAAGAACGTAGTTTTCCAATAAAGAAGCTTTATTCTTGAGAAGCTCAACTGCCTTGGCCTTGGCATAATACTCAATTGCACCGCCACCGACGGTTCCATAACTTCTGCCGTCCGCTAGAACAATCATCTTCTTGCCAACCTCAACAGGACCGGCACCTTCTTTTTTAACAGCGGTGACGGCCATCATTGGCATATTCTTTTGTTTGAAGTCCATAATCAATTTAAATATATCCATCAATTCACCTAAAATTTAACTAAAGTCAAAACCAGGGCAATGGCTATCATTGCCATTGATAATATTGGATGAATCTTTAGTGTATTGATTTTTTCCCAGTTTTTAATTCTACCAGCAAGATAGAATAGGACAGAAATCACTGCTAATGAAATCAAGCCTTCCCATAATACAAAACTGAATGCTGCATCAAGATTCGCGATTCGAAAATCCATGAAACCTGTCATCAGATAGTTAAGTCCATAATAAGATAGCATCAGGATTCGCCATGAAAAACTACCGATGGCAAAAGCAGAAATTTTTACGGTTACTTTCTCATTGTCAAGCATTGGCAAAACTAAAAACACCAATAAGCTCTGGATGAACATCGCCACCATCGGATTAATGGTTTTTGCCGGAAACAAGAAAGGCAGGAAGAGGTTTGTCGCCTTAATCATGATTGCGACAGCTCCAACTAGCAAAACACCAGATCTTGAACCAATTGCCTTATAAGCCCGGTAAAGAATGAACATTACCAGCGGAAACATGACGCTACCAGCGATAAGAGCTGGCAAAAAATGAAGCGCATAGCCTAAGGTAGCTTCTAATATTCCCCAAATAGCTCCAAAAAATAAAATTTTTGAGATTAATTCAATTCGATTATTTTTCATCATTGATTCTCCTTATTTCCTTAAAGATTTTTTCTGAAGTAATCGGTAAAGAAGTTATTCTTATACCCAAGGCATTGGCTACGGCATTAGCCAGAGCCGCTGGCGGGGTATCAATGCCGATTTCTCCAACTGATTTCGCTCCAAAAGGTCCTGTTTCTTCATAACTGTCGACAAAAACTGTCGTCAATTTCTTGATATCAAGTCTTGTTGGTATCTTATAATTCAACAAGTCACTGGAAATCAATTTTCCATTAGCCCCATAAATCACTTCTTCAAAATGCGCCATACCCAACCCTTGGACGATAGCGCCATCAACTTGGCCTTTGGCAAGCATCGGATTGATGGTAGTGCCACAATCGACGACGCTAACATAATTAAGAATATCAATTTCATAAGTCGCCTTATCAATCTCAATTTCGATGAAGCCAGCCATAAATGGTGGCGGCGATTTATGTCCTACATAACTTGAAGTTACCTGTAATTGTTTTTGTTCATGAGAATAAGTTATTTGATTCGATAAATCAACCAGGGTAATTTTCTCATTGCTGATTTCATTGGTGAATGTCTTGCCGTCAAAATCAATGTTTTCAATCTCGGTTTTCAATATTCTCGCCGCTTCGACAATCATTTGTTTCTTTAATTCTTTTGCGGCTTTCCAAACAGCGTTTCCGGAGATATAGGTTGTACTTGAAGCATATGCCCCGACATCAAAAGGCGTTAGGTCAGTATCAGAGGAATAGATTACCACCTTGTCAACTGTGGTCATCAATTCTTCTGCAGCAATCTGCGTTAACACCGTATCACTACCTTGACCAATCTCAGTAGCTCCTACCATCAAATTATAGAAACCATCGTCATTCAACTTAATTGTTGCACTGCCCATATCGATATAAGGTATACCGCTGCCTTGCATCGCTATCGCCATACCGACAGATTTGATTTTATCCTTACTTTCAATTCTCGGATATTTATCTTTCCAACCGATTAAATCCATGCCTTTTTCAATGCATTCTTCCAATTTGCATGTTTCCATTATCATGGCAGTACCCGCAGTACCTTCGCCCATGATTGCAAAAATAGGTGATGTTTCTTTTTCTTTCATCATATTAATTTGTCTGAATAGAATTGGGTCCATCTTCATCTTTTCACAAAGAATGTCTACAGCCGATTCCAAGGCAAAATTGCCTTGGATTGCTCCATAGCCTCTAAAGGCGCCAGCCGGTGTATGGTTTGTATAGACGATGTCGCCGGCGAATCTGACTGAATCGACTTTATTGTATAATGGTAAAACCTTTGAACCTGTTACCATGAAAACTGTCAAGGCATGTTCGCCGTAAGCTCCGGTATCTGATAAACCTTCACAATTTATCGCTTTCAGTTTTCCGTTTTTGTCCGCTCCCAAAGTCATCTCGATTCGCATTGGATGACGGGAATAGGAGGATTCAAAAACTTCTTTCCTTGAATAAATCATTTTCGCTGGTTTATTGGTTTTATAAGTTACATAAGCCACCAACATCTCGCCATGAATTGCCTGTTTTCCGCCAAATCCCCCGCCAACTCTCGGTTTGATTACCCTTATTTTTGATAGAGGAATTTCAAGTCCTTGCGAGATGATTCTTCGGACATGGAAAGGTGTTTGTGTCGCAGAATAGATACAGAGTCTATTTTGATAATCCATACGGGCATTTACCGTATGCGGTTCAAGCATCACATGCGCTTGCGCCTGGGTGTAGAACGTTTCCTTGATGACGTAATCACACTCGCTCAACGTCTTTTTCACATCGCCAATTTCCATCGCATAACTAGCCGCTATATTCCTTTTTGGTTTGAACCCGATGTCGAACATCTCATGAATCTCATTTTCAGGATGAATTACAATCGGATTGTCTTTTGCTGTTTCAAAATCCAAGACTGGCTCCAACACTTCGTATTCGACCTTGATCAAAGACAAAGCTTTATCGCAAATTTCGTCACTTCTGCCAACTACAGCCAAAACCTCATCACCGATATATCTGACATATTCATCCAAGACAAACTTGTCGTGAGGGGAAGGTTCAGGATAGCCTTGTCCAGCTCTGGTAAAAGGTATCCTCTTAAAATCTTTATGGGTTAATACCATTTCGATTCCTGCCAACTTCCGCGCTTCAGAATCATCTATCTTTAGAATCCTAGCGTATGCATATGGTGAACGCATGACTTTGACGATTAAAGTATCCTTTTCCGCAAAGTCATCAGTAAAAGCTTTTCTACCCTTCATTATCCCCATTCCATCAATGGAATGAGTTAAATTATTTACAACTTTCATGATTCATCACCCAAATATTTCATGATTGCTTCATGTTGCGCAACATAGCCGGTACAACGGCAGAGATTGCCAACCAAATATTCTTTTACTTCTTCGATGTTCGCATTTCTATTTTCCAGTTTTAGGGAGTAAACCGTTAGAGCCATGCTAGGATTACAATAACCGCATTGATCAGCTCCCAATTCGCCAAAATACTTTGCCAATTTTTCCACTTCTGTTTCAATGCCTTCAACTGTCGTAATTTCTTTGTTTTCGCATCTTGCGGCCAAGACGGAACAGGAAGGGACAGGTTTATTGTCAATTAGAACTGTACAAACACCACAACTGGTGTTGTCACATCCTCTTCTAACGCTCAAATAATCATTTCTTCTCAAGACATCCAGTAAGTATTCATTTGGTTCAATCAAAAATTGTCTTGATTGACCATTGATTTTTAAGTTGATTTTCATTTTATCACCTCTTCCAGACCTCGAGTTAAATATGTTTTCAGCAAAACTTCACGATATTCCTTGGAAGCTCTGAGATTGGTGGAAACCTTAATTTCGTCACAAGCAATCTCAACCGCCTTCTTGATCGTCTCTTCGTTAATCTCGCTTTGCGAATTAAGAAAATTCGCAGTGTTGATTGCGAGTGTCGCCGTCTGCGGTCTTGAACCAATGGCAATCCTGAACAGTTCATTCTTGGTTATCGCAATGTTCAAAAGGGAAAAGTCCAAATGCGTTTTACTGACCTTGTGAAAATAACCTTTTCCCGCCGTCTTCTTGATCTTTATATTCAATAAGATATCACTCGGAACTTTTGGCATTTGCAGGAAATCGAAAACCGTGATTTCCTGTAAATCATGAAAATACAGTCGACAGTCCAAGACCAATAAAGCCCCCAATAGATCACTAAATGCGAACCTGCCCATGACGCTGCCGCCAATGGTTGCGATATTTCGGACTTGAACGCCCATTATCGATTTGATGGCTTTCGCAAGTATGCCCGAATTCATGCTCTTAATGGCCGGATGCATTTCAATAGTCCTTAGGGAAGTCATAGCGCCAATTTCCAAAAATTCGTTTTCTTCCTTAATGTAGTCCAAATTCAAATCATCCAAAAGAATCAATTTATCTACCGATTTAACTGACAGTTTCATCCATGCACCACCAGCCATAACCTTACTTCCTTTAAATTCATTCAATAAAGTATAAGCTTCCAATGCATCTTTCGCTCTGATTAATTCCTTTACCTCCATAAAAATCATTCCTTTCCCTTAATTGCTTCTAAATCTTCTATTGTATCGATATCGCAGTTGATGAATCGATCTTCAACTTCAATAATTTCATAATCATGGAGATTACGAAAATCCTTTAAACTTTCAACATCAGTTTCCATCAAATCATCTGCCAAACTATGTGATATAAAGATGGGATGACCAAGTTTATGCTTGTAACTGGGAACTCTTATCGTTTTTTTACCCTTAAGTAAAGCTTTATAGGTTGTGTCGCTTACCAAAGGGTAATCTCCGGGTATGATAAAAAAATCATGTTTAACATGACTCACGCCGCATTTTACCGAAGAGAACATTCCCTCCTGATAATCCTTGTTATTGATAATCGTGATATTTGAATAATCCTTGAACAATAAATTTATTTCTTCGTGATAATGTCCAGTAACAACATAGACATGATCACATATTTTTAAGAGTGTCTGCGCAGTATGAAGTATCAAAGCTTGACCTTTGAAATTCACAACCATCTTATTTTGTTTGAATCTAGAAGAGTATCCGCCTGCTAAAATGATGCCTTCGATCATATTTACTCCTTCTAAGCGCTTACATTACCGATTAAAAAAAATTCAAATTAATTCAACTTATTTTTTTAGTAAAAAATATTATAGCACAAACACACCTCTATTGCTACAAGCTA
>JAVEWC010000037.1:0-4421 GCA_034004745.1 Candidatus Izemoplasmatales bacterium
TTTCTTTTTCTTAACTTGTTGACGGTATTTTCAAAGGTGGATAAATCATGACCACGATTAATTACCTTAAGTGTTTTATCGTGCATGGTTTGTAAACCCAGTTCAACTGTCAAATAGGTTTTTTCATTGATCTCTGATAGCAAATCGTAGATTTCATCATTGAAACAGTCCGGTCTGGTACCGATATTCAAACCGATTATATCCTTATCTAAAGATAAAGCTTCGTAATAAAGTTTTCTTAGCTTCGAGATTGGTCCGTAAGTGTTGGAGAAAGATTGGAAGTAAACGATATATTTTCCATTTTCCCATTTCTTCTCCATGATTTTCTTAATGCGGTCAAACTGTTCTTGCAGGTTTTCGTGCTTCAAACCCCCGAACTCGCCGCTCCCACTATCGGTACAAAAGATACAGCCCAAAGTTGAGATTTTACCATCGCGATTTGGACAGGTAAAATCACCGTTTAAAGCAATCTTGAAGACTTTGCTGTTAAAACGGTGGCGGTAGTAGTTATTAAGGGTGTTATAGTGTTTTTCTTCTGTAAAATAGTTCATATTCTCACCAAGAAAATTATATCATATTCATTTATCTTTTTTATGCTAAATAAAAATAAAGTCTGATTGAGGATTGGTGTTAAAGTTATTTTTCCTTGAAGTTGAGGCAAAAGATGTTATAATAAGTTTTAAGCAGGTGATATTTTGTTCGAAGTTTTTACAAACAGCATCGTTTTTCCCAAGAATTTAATCAACTACCACAATAAAAAAGGTGGTTTTGTTTTTCTCTATATCTTCTTTTTGGTTGTATTGATGTCTTTGGCTACGATAGTGTTTTTCATCTCACATAAGCCACAAGCAATTACTGAAGAAAATACCGGCTGTACTATCGTCGACAATTACTTGGTCTGCACTGGTGAGAACTACAACATCAACAACCGATTTGATATGTATGATTTTGATATTCACTTCTTGAGTGATACTGATGATATTGCAAATGTCACAAATAGAGATGTTTTTACGATTATCCTACAAGGATCTTTATTGACAGTTTTTGTTGGCGATAATGAAGTAAACTCATTCAATTTTTTACAGACTTACGACATTAATTCGCTTGAAGAAGTTACTTCGATTCTCAAAAATAGCGTAATAACTGCCGGAATTTTCATTGGCCTGATCTCAAATACCTTCATCATCGTTTTCATCATTTTGATATCGACAATACCTTTCATGAGATTCAGGCAATTAATTTCTTATAAGAAGATATTTAAAATGTTGACTTTTGCGGCGACGCCGATGGCATTTTTATTCGCGATTTACAATTTGGTAAATTTTGATACAATAATCTTCTTCATTTTGATGCTCTTTGCTTATCGTTCGGTTTTCGTTCTGCAAAGAGAAATTCAATTCAGGGTCATTAACCGTTCAAGTGGTGGATCAAACACTCAAGGTAAAGATGTGTCCAATGAAACCGAAGATAATTCCTCGCAAATGGAAGATGATGACTCAGACGAATCAGAAAATGATGATCAAGAGAAATAATCTTTGTTGCAATCAATAAATATGTGTTATAATATTATCAAATACGATGATACGGAAATAGTAAGTGTTTGACTCATCAAGCAAGAGAGTTAGTGGTTGGTGGAAACTAACGGATGATAAATGCTGAATTAGTCCAGTGGAGTAGGTTTTGTGCAACTCGTGAGCAAAACTCGTAAGTCTTGCGTTAAAGACATGTTAAGCGCTAGTCTTGTTTGGCTAGAATTAAGGTGGTACCACGGAAGAATTCGTCCTTTACATTTTTGTAGAGGACTTTTTATTTAGGAAGGATGAGATTAATGAGTGAATTCATACCTAGCTTCGATGAAGCTAAAGTAGAGAAAAAGTGGCAGGAGATATGGTATAAAGACAAATATTTCCATGCTGATGATTATTCAGAAAAAGAAAAATATTATAGTTTGGTTGAGTTTCCTTATCCAAGTGGGGCGGGAATGCATATTGGCCATATCAGAGCCTATTTGTCTTTGGATGTAATCTCCAGAAAAAGGCGAATGGAGGGGAAAAACGTCCTATTTCCAATTGGGTTTGACGCTTTTGGTTTGCCAACTGAAAATTATGCAATTCAAAATCAAGTTCACCCAAGAACGATTACCGACAGGAATATCAAAACCTTCATCAACCAGTTGAAGGCGACAGGTTTTTCATTCGATTTTTCTCGCATGGTTGATACGACCGATCCAGAATACTATCGCTGGACGCAATGGATTTTTCTTAAGTTATATGAGCATGGCTTGGTTTACAAAAATATCGCTTATGTCAATTTTTGTCCAAGTTGTAAAGTTGTTCTTTCCAATGAAGAATCTCAAGGTGGAAAATGTGATCGCTGCGACAATGACGTAGTACAGATGGAAAAAGCGGTTTGGTTCTTGAAAATTACCGATTACGCCGAAAAATTGTTACAAGGATTGGATGAACTTGAATCTTCATCAAGAATCAGGATGGAACAGGAAAAATGGATTGGACGATCAACCGGAGCGTACATTAAATTTCCAATATCTGGTAGTGACAAATTACTGAAAGTTTTCACCACCAGACCTGATACTATTTACGGAGCAACTTTCATGGTGATTGCACCGGAACATCCTTATATTGAAGAATTCAAGGATAGAATCAAGAACATCGATGAAATCAAAGCTTATCAAGAACAAGCAATGTTAAAGACCGAGTTTGAAAGAATTGAACTGGCAAAAGATAAAACCGGAGTCAAGATTGAAGGCGTAAGTGCCATCAATCCTTTGACCAATAAGGAAATACCGATTTTCATTTCTGATTACGTCATGATTACCTACGGTACTGGTGCGATTATGGCTGTGCCCGCTCATGACTCCAGGGATTTTGAATTTGCGACTAAATATAAATTGGCGATTGTTGAAGTCATCAAAGGCGGAGACATTACCAAGGAAGCTTATACCAATACTGAAGAAGGCATATTGGTCAATAGCCCTTTGATTGATGGTTTGAGCGTCGAAGAAGCCAAAAAGAAAATTATCGCTTATCTTGAAGATAAAAAACTTGGTGAAGAAGCTAGACAATATCGAATGAAGGATTGGGCATTCAATCGCCAACGCTACTGGGGCGAACCGATTCCTATCATCTACTGCGATAAATGCGGTATAGTTCCAGTACCTTATGAAGATTTACCTGTCACTTTACCAATGGTAGAAAAATTCATACCAACTGATACCGGTGAATCTCCTCTAGCCAATATCGATAGCTTTGTCAACTGCAATTGTCCTAAATGTGGCGGACCAGCCAAAAGGGAAACCGACACGATGCCACAATGGGCCGGATCCAGTTGGTATTTCTTAAGATATATGGATCCACACAATCATGGTGAACTTGCTGCCAAGGAAAAAATGGAGTACTGGGGAAAGGTCGATTGGTATAATGGCGGGATGGAACATGTCACAAGACATTTAATCTATTCGCGTTTTTGGAATCAATTCCTTTACGATATCGGTGTCACTGTTCACCGTGAACCTTATAAGAAGAGAACTGCTCAAGGAATAATTTTGGGTTCTGACAATGAAAAAATGTCAAAATCAAGAGGCAATGTCGTTAATCCGATGGAGATTATATCCGAGTATGGCGCTGATACGCTCAGAACATTCGTCTTGTTCATCTCCGATTACGAAATGGCTACTCCATGGAATGATTTGGGTCTTAAGGGAGCGAGAAGATTTTTGGATAAAATCTGGCGAATGTTTCCTAATGTAAAACCTGGAGATAAATACTCAAATAAACTGGAAAGAATGATTCATGAAACCATCAAGGGTGTCAGTGAAGATACTGAAAACCTAAAGTTCAACACAGCCATAGCCAAAATGATGACTTTGGTCAATGAGTATAACAAGATGAACGAGTTGACGACAGCTGATTATGAAGTCTTGTTGCAAATCTTGAATCCGATTGCTCCACATATAACAGAAGAACTTTGGCAGATGCTTGGACATGAAACGCTACTGGTTCATGAAACCTACCCGACTTATGATGAAGCCAAATTGGTTAAAGACGAGATTGATCTGGTAATCAGCGTCAATGGCAAAGTCAGGGACAAAATTACTGTCGATAGTCAAACCACCGAAGAAGAATTGAAAAAACTCGCTGTAAGTACAGAAAAAATTCAAGCCTTCATCAACGGAATGACAGTTGTCAAAATCATTGTAGTTCCTAACAAACTAATAAATATAGTAGTAAAATAATCCTCGATTTTCGAGGATTTTTTTATGCGAAAAGAATATCGACTCATGGACGGTAATATTTTATTGGGTGTTAACTATGTATGAAAGAATCATCAATGAAAAAAGGTTAAACGCTGTCTGTGCGATTGAATTAGGAAGATGCAATCGCTGCTTTGGACAAAATATCAAG
>JAVEWC010000037.1:4521-6635 GCA_034004745.1 Candidatus Izemoplasmatales bacterium
AAAGTATTTACAAATATAAATCTTCTGCAAAAAGAAGACCGAGGATTGATAATCTATGTCAGTTCAATCAAGAAAGCTAAAGAACTTCAGAAAATTATGAGTGAAGAAGGATATTACGTGCAAGTAATTACCAGCGAAACTGAGGATAAGAATATTGTTCTTAAACTTTTTTCAAGAAGAGAATTGAAAATTCTGATCTCTTCGACAATCTTAGAACGTGGTGTAACTTTCAATAACGTCGATGTCATTGTACTACAATCGGAAAATAAAGTTTTCAATCAATCCAGTCTGATTCAAATTGCCGGTAGGGTGGGAAGAATGGGCGATGATGGTAGAGTTATCTTCTTTGCCAGCACCATCAGTAAAGAAATGATTGCGGCTAGAATGGCCATTATGGAGTTCAATAAACAACTATGAAATGTAGATTGTGCAATCGTTTTTTTAATTTGGAAGATAGTTTTTCTTTCTTGTTTCATTTCCCGGAAATCTGTCCTGATTGTACAGAGAATTTTAAGCCGAATTTAAAAACGGAAGTAATTCCCATCAATGGAGGTGTCATCAATTATCATTATCTTTACGAGAAGAATTTAAGTTTCTTGCAGAAAACATATCTGGAAAGACACAACAGAATATTTTTTAAAATGATGCAAAAGTCAGAAAATGGTGATGAAACAGTTATTTTGATTGACGATGGATTGCTTCATGATTTCAAAAATTGGGCACAATTGATTTTCAGCTTGGGTGATGTAACAATATATTCTTTACAATATCATGACCTGAGTTATGTTAACTTTTTGGATTAAATAGGGTGAGTTTATTTACTAAAATATTCAAGGGTGTTATAATAAAGATGGTTAGATATTTAAAAAAAAGGAGTGATTTTATGAAACTAGACATTGTTGGCAAATCAGGATTTGTAATTACCGACGCTATTCACAACTACATCGAGAAGAAACTCAACAAGATTGACAGAATCTTCACAGAAGAATTAGAAGCCTTCGTCGTATGTAAGATTTATCGTGATGGCACCAAGGTAGAAATTACAATTCCCATCAAGTTCTTAACCTTAAGAGCTGAAGTGTCAGATCGCGACTTATATGCAGCAATTGACCGAGCTGTAGATAAGTTGGAAGCGCAACTGAGAAAGAACAAACACAAGATGAATCGTTCGCTTCAAGAAAAAGTAGGGTTAAGAAACACGTTTGCCTCAGATGATTTTGACTTGGAAGAATTGGAAAAAGAATTAATTTCTCCTGTAAAGAAAAAACGAATTACTCTTGAGATTTTATCTCTTGACGAAGCTTTGACGCAAATGGAATTGTTAGGTCATGATTTCTTCATTTACAAGAACGAAGACAACGAAACTTCTATCCTGTATTTGAGAGATGACGGAAAATATGGTCTTATTGAAACAGAGTAGTTGAAGTGGCTTATTGCAAGCCACTTTTTTTTGCAAAAAAAATAAGGCTTGAATGCCTTATTTTGTAAATATGGAATTACCTTCAAAATCGATTGCGACTATCGCGGGAAAATCAATGACCTTAAGTCTGCGAATGGCTTCTGATTGAAGTTCTGGATAAGCGATAAGGGTGTTTTCTACCACGCATTGTGACAGTTTTGCGCCAATTCCGCCAATTGCCAAGAGATATAGTCCTTGGTATTTTTTTACCACTTGGTTGAACTCAATTGAACGGTCGCCTTTGCCAATCATGACTTTCAATCCCTTCTCCATCAAATAAGGACTGTATTTATCCATTCGATAAGATGAAGTCGGACCGCAAGATCCTATGATTTGGTTTTCTTTTGCCGGAGTTGGTCCGACATAATAAATGACTTGGTCTTTGACGTCAAACGGTAGAGGTTCATTATTTTTGATGGATTCAATCATGATTTTATGAGCTGCATCCCTACCGGTATAAATGTAGCCGCTGATCAATACCTCATCACCAACTTTTAGAGTCTTGATTTGTTCGTCAGTTATTGGTGTGGTTAATTTCTTTTCCAATTAGAGTCACCTCACTTTTTCTGGCACTATGACATTGAAGATTTACCGCTACCGGTAAAGAAGCGATATGACATGGGAAGGAGTTTACTTTGACGCCGATGCAGGTTGC
>JAVEWC010000037.1:6735-9859 GCA_034004745.1 Candidatus Izemoplasmatales bacterium
ACGATTCCAGTATCCTGACAAAGAGGAATATCTTTGGAATTGGCGATTTCATGATTCTCTAAAATCTTATCGAGAATATTTTTTGCCAAAGGGTTTCTTTCATTTTCTCTTGCGTTTTCAAAAGCGTCCAGCACTTCTTTGTGTAGAGTTTTGACTGACTCCAGCAGCATGCCTTTAACGCTCTCTATAATCGTTTTTCGTTCAACTTTGTACATAAGCTCACCTCTTATAAATCATTATAACATTTGCTTGAGGTTTATTGAACACACAGATTATAATTTTTTATTTGTTTACAAATCAACTAATTTTGGGTATAATTTTTCTTAAGAGGTGGCCGTAATGAATAAAGTGAAGATAATATCTGACAGTACCTGTGACCTATCAAAAGATTTAATCATCAAACATGATATTGCGATTGTTCCGCTCTATGTTAATTTCAATCAAGAATCATTTCTTGACGGCGTAGATTTAGATGTAGAACAAATGTATGATTATGTCGATAAGAAAAAAATCATGCCTAAAACCGCTGCACCATCCCCAGGGGCTTTCGTTGAAGTCTTTCAAAAGTATCTTGATGAGGGGTATCAAATAATTTACCTGGGAATAGGTTCAAAATTTTCTGCAACATTTTCCAGCGCCAATGTTGCCAAACAAACTTTGGCAAGCGAAAATATCTTCTTGGTCGATTCTTTAAACCTATCTTCAGGAACTGGGTTGTTGCTACTCAAGGCAGCCAAATTGAAAGAACAAGGTTTGAATGCTGAAGAGATTAAAACCAGACTGGAAGAAATAGTGCCTAAAGTCAGATCACAGTTCGTAATCGACACTCTTGACTATCTTTATAAAGGCGGAAGATTAAATGCTTTATCACATTTAGTCGGAGGTATGCTTAGAATAAAACCAATCATCAAAGTTCGAGACGGAGTAATGGCGGTAGGAAAAAAAGGTCGTGGCTCAATCAAGAACGGAATCGATTTGATGCTTAATGAAGTATTTCAGGATAAAGACGAGATTGATCCTGATTTCATGATGATTACTCATTCATTGGCTGATGAATCAGCTCAATATATTAAAGATCAACTCAAAGGAAAAGTTGAAATTAAAAATATCTATGAGACTAAAGCCGGTTGTGTTATCTCCAGCCACTGCGGCAAAGGAACCATTGGAGTACTATATATCCTAAAGTAAATTTCTTGTCTACTTCGATAAGAAGTTTATTTTTTGATTTTACTTAATAAGGAGGGAATATGTTATTTGGTAAACACATCAATAAATACTATCTAAAATATGGTATATTCTTTCTCATTGGCTTAGCCGCATTAATTGTTGTCGACTATGTTCAACTGGAAATTCCCAACATCATCGGCTCAGTTATCGATGGTTTGGAACAAAAAACCTTGATTGAAGAAGAAGTTTTGCAATATGTTAAAGATATTGCCATTTTTGGCTTGATTATGGTTGTAGGAAGATTCTTATGGCGAATCTTTATCTTTGGCACTTCCTGGCGTATTGACTACGATCTGCGTAACAAGATGTTCCGTCATGCTGAAAAACTCAGTCAAACCTACTATTCGGAAAAGAAGTCCGGAGGTTTAATGGCGCTTTTCATCAATGACTTGAATGCAATTAGAATGAGTTTTGGACCTGGACTCTTGATGTTGTTCGATATCTTGATTTTGGGTGTTCTAGCTTTTTACAAGATGTATGAACTTGACCCAACCATTACTTATTTTGCGGCCATACCACTAGTATTGATTGCGGTTATGGCAACTTATATTTCTAAAATAACGGGAAAGAAATTTAAAGCCCGTCAACAGGCTTTTGAAGACTTGAGTGATTTCACCCAGGAAAATTTTTACGGGATATCCGTAATCAAGGCTTTTGTCAATGAAGTCAGAGAAATCAGAGCTTTTGCCAAAATCAACAAAGTCAATCAAGACAAGAATGTTTCTTACATCAAAGCCTCGACTTTCCTGCATATCGCTGTGGAAATGTTTATCAACATCATCAGGGTAATCATGCTGGGAATAGGAGCTTACTTGGTATATATTACCGTTAATGAGGAAAACGTCTTCTCCGTTGGTGACTTGACAAGATACATCGCTTATTTCGGATTATTGATTTGGCCTATGATGGCTGTGGGCAGACTCATCAACATGACAGCTCAAGCCAAAGCTTCGCTTGACAGAGTTTCCGCATTCTTGGATGCGGATATTGAAATTCAGGACGACCGCGAAGTCGTTAATGTTGAAAAAATAGAAGGAAAAATCACTTTCAATAACTTGACTTTCAAATATCCCAAAACTGATAAAGAAGTATTGAAAAACATTAATTTTGTCATTGAAAAAGGTAGTACAGTCGGTATAATTGGTCGAACCGGTTCTGGTAAAACAACCTTGGTTGATTTGATGCTAAGGCTATATAATCTTAAAACCAACGAACTTTTGATCGATGATCATGACATCATGAAATTACCGATTAAAACCATCAGGGATGCGATTGGTTATGTTCCTCAAGAAAATTTTATCTTCTCCGATATCATTAAAAACAACATCTCTTTTTCGACTGATAATGCAGATCAAGATTTGATCAAGCAAATGGCAGTTTATTCCGATATCCATGATAACATCGTGGATTTTCCTAATCAATATGACACCTTGGTAGGCGAAAGAGGCGTTACTTTATCCGGCGGTCAAAAGCAAAGAATATCAATTGCAAGGGCATTGCTGAAAAATCCGGAAATCTTGATTATGGATGATTCTTTTTCTGCAGTTGATACAAAGACAGAAGAACAAGTGATATCCAATCTCAAAGAATTGCGAAAAGGGAAAACGACGATAATCATTGCTCATCGTATTTCTACGATCAAGGGTTCCGACCAAATCATTTTGATTGAAGACGGTAAAGTCATGGCCAAGGGCAAGCATGACGAACTGTATGAAACTTGTGAACTGTATCGTCAAATGGTCATACATCAACGACTCGAAGCTGAGCTTGAAGAGGAGGTGATGTAAATGGCTAAAGGAATCATCGAATTGGAAAACGACATTAATCGCAAGCGTAACATGTCCGACTGGGAAATTATCCGTCGTTTGTTGAGATATGTCAAACCATTTATCAAACC
>JAVEWC010000038.1:0-3737 GCA_034004745.1 Candidatus Izemoplasmatales bacterium
TATACCGTGAAATAATCATGGAACATTATAAAAACCCTCGCAACAAGGGTTTGATTGATGATGCAAACTATCAAAGCGTCAGAATCAAGAATCCTTCATGCGGTGATGATATTACCATGCAAACGCTGATAGTAGACGGAATCATTAAGGATTGTCGGCAAGTAGCGACCGGATGCTCCATATCCGTAGCTTCGGCTTCAGTTCTTTCGGAAATAATGATTGGCAAGAAAATTGAAGATGCCTTGAAGTTGGCAAACAATTTTTTAAATATGGTTTCAAATAAGGATTATGATGAAACAGTAGATTTGGAAGAAGCGATGGTTTTCAATGGGGTTAAGCAATTCCCTGCCAGAATCAAATGCGCTTCCATCGCTTGGGTAGCTTTTAAAGACACCCTGAATAAGGAGTGATTACTTTGAGCAAGGATAAAGAATTAAACTTAACGAGTGAATATAAATATGGATTTAAAACTGATTCCAAATCAGTTAGACAGACCAAAAGAGGTCTGTCTGAAGAAGTAGTGAGAGAAATCTCTTCCATCAAGCAAGAACCTGAGTGGATGCTTAACTTAAGACTTGACGCTCTAAAGGCTTTCTATGAAATCAAGAACCCTTCTTGGGGTCCTGATTTGTCCGATATTGATTTTGACGATATCATCTATTACATCAAACCTTCAGACCGCGTGGAAAAAGATTGGGAAAACGTTCCCCAAGAGATTAAAGACACTTTTGCCAAACTTGGCATTCCGGAAGCGGAACAAAAATATCTATCAGGCGTTACGACTCAGTTTGAATCGGAAGCGGTTTATCATAGCACGATTCAAGAACTTAATGATCAAGGCGTTATTTTTCTCGATACCGATTCAGCGCTTAAAGAACATCCGGAAATATTCAAGAAGTATTTCACGAAAGCCGTTTCTTATATCGATAATAAATATGCCGCTTTGAATACGGCGGTTTGGAGTGGTGGTTCTTTCATCTATGTACCTAAGGGTGTTAAGATTGATAAGCCATTACAATCTTACTTTAGAATCAATTCTGAACGTATGGGTCAATTCGAAAGAACCTTGATTATCGTCGACGATGAAGCGACATTAAATTACGTGGAAGGTTGTACAGCACCGATATATTCCAACAATTCCCTGCATGCGGCAGTAGTAGAAATATATGTCAGTGAAAAGGCTAAATGTAGGTATTCCACCATCCAAAATTGGTCGACTAATATTATCAATTTAGTAACTAAGAGAGCACTTGTCGAAAGTTATGGACATATGGAATGGATTGACGGAAACATTGGTTCTGGATTGAATATGAAATATCCTTCATGTATCTTGAAAGGCGATTATGCCAAAGGTACAACCATTACCATCGCTTTTGCCGGTAAGAACCAGTATCAAGATACCGGTGCGAAGATGATCCATCTTGGTAAGTACACTACCTCGAAAATCGTTTCGAAATCAATCGCTACCAAAGGCGGTAAAGTAAATTATCGAGGGTTGGTGACTCAAGGTAAAAATGCCATTGGAGCTAAAGCCAAGATTGAGTGTGATACGATTTTGGTCGATAGAGAATCATCTTCGGATACAATTCCCACAAATATAGTGAAGAACTTTAGAGGACAAATTGAGCATGAAGCCACTGTCTCCAAAGTTTCTGACGATGAATTATTTTATCTAATGAGCCGTGGATTGACGGAGGACGAAGCCAAAGAAATGATTATTATGGGTTTTATTGAACCTTTTGCCAGAGAACTGCCAATGGAATACGCAGTCGAATTAAATCAATTGATTAAATTGGAAATGGCTGGTTCAATCGGATAAATTTACTTTAAAACTCCCAAATTTGGGGAGTTTTTTTGTTAAAGCATATTTTATTTTGATTTCATTTGTGTTAGAATGTATAAAAGGTGGTGCGTAGTTATGAAATTGGTGATGGCAATTGTCTCTAATGAAGACGCAAACAAAGTAATCAAAAACTTGATCAAAACTAACTTCTTTGTGACAAAACTGGCTACTACAGGTGGTTTTTTGATGAGCGGCAATACCACAATCATTGTTGGTGTTCAAGACGACTTACTGGATAAATGTATTCATGTGATTTCAGAAACTTCAAAAAGCCGAACAAAATTGGTTCCTAACGCCATATCAAGCGAGTTTGGAATCTTCTCGTCAATGCCGGTCGAGGTTCAAGTTGGCGGTGCGACAATTTTTGTAATGGACGTTGAGCAGTTTATAAAAGCATAAGAAAATAAAGAACTGTCGAACACAGTTCTTTTTGATATCTAAGGAGAGACATGAAAAAACGCTTATTGTATTTTTATCTTAAAAACGGAGATTATAGTGAAATAATCGCCTTTTTACAGATGTACGAAAAAGTTGATTTTCAAAAAATAGAAACTAGCGTATTGATAGCTGCGGCAGATATTGATTTTACTCTCCTTGAGTTCAAACTGCTCCGAGAATTGATCATGGAAGAACTGTTACTGGATTTTGTGGGTTTATATGTGCCGATTGATTTTGATATTCCGGTAGAAGAATTATTAAGCGGTTTCCAGAAACTGGGCAATCAAGTTTATGACATTGCCAAATTCATCACTGAAGTGGTCCTATCAAAGGATATTGCCTTGCATAAACGCTTAAAAACATATTATTACAATACCATAGGCATCGATAACATCAATACTGTCGTGGGATTCGTGAAAAATAATTTCAACGCTTCCCTAACCGCAAAGAAACTTTTCCTGCATCGAAATACCCTGAACTATCGCCTGGAGAACTTTGTTAATAAAAGCGAAATGGATATTAAGACCTTTTCCGTTGGCTTAGCGATATATTTGCTTTTTGAGAGATAAGATTGTGCAGTTTGCATATATGATTATTTCTCTTTTTTTTATATAATATTGGTAAAAGTAAATAAGGAGGATATTTTATGTCTACTTTAAGTTTTAAAGGCCTTAACAAAATTTATGATAACGGCGTTCAAGCCGTATTTGACTTCAATCTGGAAGTTAAAGATAAAGAATTCATTGTCTTCGTCGGTCCATCCGGTTGCGGTAAATCTACAACCTTGAGAATGGTTGCTGGTTTGGAAGAAATTTCTTCCGGAGAACTCTACATTGATGACCGTATGGTCAATGATGTCGCACCAAAAGATCGTGATATCGCCATGGTTTTCCAATCATATGCCTTATATCCACATATGTCAGTTTATGACAATATGGCATTTGGTTTGAAGTTAAGAAAAACACCAAAGGTTGAAATTGAAAAAAGAGTTCAAAATGCCGCTGATATTTTAGGCTTGGTTTCCTATCTAGATCGTAAGCCAAAAGCTTTGTCTGGTGGTCAACGTCAAAGAGTTGCCTTGGGTAGAGCAATTGTCAGAGATGCAAAGGTCTTCTTGATGGACGAACCATTGTCAAATCTTGACGCCAAGTTAAGAGTGGCGATGAGAGCGGAATTAATCAAGTTGCACGAAAGACTTGAAACTACAACCATCTATGTAACTCATGACCAAATCGAAGCGATGACAATGGCAACGAGAATTGTAGTTATGAAAGACGGACGTATCCAACAAATCGGCGCACCAAAAGATATTTATGACAATCCTAACAACATGTTCGTTGGCGGATTCATCGGTACACCGGCAATGAACTTCTTGCCAGGTAAAGTTGATGAAAATGGATACTTCACTTGTGAAACATTCAAAGTCAAAATCGACAAAAAACATATGGATTTGTTA
>JAVEWC010000038.1:3837-7297 GCA_034004745.1 Candidatus Izemoplasmatales bacterium
TGGAAGAATGCCATGCCTTTAATAATCAAATGAAAAAAGTAAGGGAAGTTGAAGAATTCATTTATTTTAATTTATAAAACATTATATATGGAAATATATTGATTTTTTTAGTATAATATTCATGCGAATAAAGATTTATATAGGAGGCATTTCTTATGAGAAAAAAGACTATTGAAGATTTACATGTTCATGGTAAAAAAGTCCTGGTCAGAGTAGATTTCAACGTTCCAATCAAGGACGGTTCGATTACGGATGATAATCGTATCGTTCAAGCTTTACCAACCATCCAGTATTTGTTGGATGAAGAGGCAAAAATAATTTTATTCTCACATTTGGGCAGAGTTAAAACTGAAGAAGACAAAGCGAGCAATTCTCTTAGAGTCGTAGCAGATAGATTGCAAGAATTATTGGATAGACCTGTTACATTTATACCTCAAACCAGAGGTGCGATTTTAGAAAATGCCATCAATAGCATGAATGTCGGCGATATCATCATGGTGGAAAACACTCGTTTTGAAGATTTAGATGGTAATAAAGAATCCAAGAATAATCCTGAATTAGGTGCTTATTGGGCTAGTTTAGGAGATTTGTTTGTCAACGACGCTTTCGGAACGGCTCATAGAGCGCATGCATCAAATGTTGGTATTGCTTCATTAAAAGAAGCTGCTGCTGGCTTCTTGATGGAAAAGGAATTGCATTATATCGGTGAAACGGTTGAAAATCCAGAAAGACCTTTCATAGCAATCTTAGGCGGAGCAAAAGTGTCCGATAAAATTGGTGTGATTGACAATTTGCTGAAGAAGGCGGATAAAGTTTTGATTGGCGGCGGGATGGCTTACACCTTCATGAAAGCTTTGGGATATAACATCGGTACTTCAATCGTCGAAAATGACAAATTGGAACTTGCTAAATCATTATTGGAAAAAGCCGGAGGT
Organism: Candidatus Izemoplasmatales bacterium; assembly: GCA_034004745.1. Classification (GTDB taxonomy): domain Bacteria; phylum Bacillota_I; class Bacilli_A; order Izemoplasmatales; family Hujiaoplasmataceae; genus UBA2289. The sequence continues at coordinate 4,773 of JAVEWC010000038.1, forward strand.
AAATTGATTTTACCTGTTGATTTGGTTGTCAGCAAGGAATTCAAACCTGATGCAGCTCACCGTGTTACCACTTATGAAAAAATACAAGATGATGAAATGGGTCTAGATATTGGACCTAAGACCATAAAATTATTCAATAAAGAATTGAAGAATGCCAAGACAGTGGTTTGGAATGGACCACTTGGCGTCTTTGAATTTGAAGCTTTTGCCAAGGGCACCAGAGCAATCTGTGAAATTTTGGCAGGATTAAAAAATGCCAAAACAATTATCGGTGGTGGCGATAGTGCTGCAGCCGCAATTCAAATGGGCTTCCAAGATGATTTCACTCATATTTCCACCGGTGGTGGCGCTTCACTTGAATTCCTTGAAGGAAAAGAATTGCCGGGAGTCACTTCACTTGACGACGCAGTAGAATGCGATTGCGGTGAAGGCTGCGGTTGCCATTAAGGAGTGAAAAAAATGAGAAAACCAATTATAGCCGGAAACTGGAAAATGTTTAAAACCAGGGATGAGGCTTTGTTTTTCATCCTGCAAGTTTCCGAAAGCATGCCAAATATCAAAGATGTTGAAACAGTAGTTTTCGCGCAAGCACCACTTATGCGATGCTTGATTAAAAGACAGGGATTGAATTTAAGAATCGGTGCACAAAATCTTCATTTTGAAGATGAAGGAGCTTATACCGGAGAAATATCAGGGCCGCTACTAAAATCGTATAAAGTAGATTATGTCTTGATAGGTCACAGTGAAAGAAGAGCTTATTTTCATGAAACCGATTCAATGGTAAACTTAAAGATTAAAGCTGCTCTTCGCAATCAATTGAAACCAATTGTCTGTGTTGGTGAAGTATTGGAAGAAAGAGAAACGGGGAAAACAAACGAAGTTTTAAATCGCCAAGTTAAAGAAGCCTTCAAGGAAATCAAGGCAATTGACATGAAAAATATCGTTATCGCTTATGAACCAGTATGGGCAATCGGTACTGGTAAAACTGCGACTGCGGACATGGCTGATGAAGCATGTGGATATATCCGTCATCTTATTCAGGAATTATATGGAAAAGTAGTAGCGGAAGCCGTCAGAATTCAATATGGCGGTTCAGTCAAACCGGAAAATATTGAAGAATTATTGGCAAAGGAAAACATCGATGGTGCTTTAATCGGTGGGGCTTCACTGGATCCTGATAAATTCATTCAGATGGCAAATGCACCACTAAAGATTAAAAAATAAAAAATAAGACCGAAGTTTCTAGTTAAACTTTCGGTCTTTTTTTATTAAATAAACAAATTGTGATTTGAAGTTGTGGTATCGCCTAGGTAGGTAGCTACGCCAGCGATTTCAACGCCGTCAATCAATTCTTCCTTCTTGATACCCATGATATCCATTGACATTGCACAAGCGGTTATCTTGACACCCAGGTCCATGGCGCTTCTGATCATTTCTTCCAAAGCGTCGACATTCTTTTTCTTCATGATCGATTTGATCATCTTTGGCCCCATGCCCAGCATGTTCATTTTGGAAATAGGTAATTTTTTAGTACCCCTTGGCATCATTGAACCAAACATTTTTTCGATGAATGACTTCTTGACTTTGACTTTCTTAGGTTTTCTCAAGATATTCAAACCCCAGAAAGTGAAGAACAACGAAACTTTCTTACCCATGGAAGCTGCGCCTTGAGCAATGATGAAAGCAGCGATTGCCTTATCCAAGTCTTCGGAGAACACGACAATAGTTGAATCTTCGAGATTGGATTTGGTTTCAACAGATTTTTTTGGCATCTGGTTGCCTTTAAGAATTTTGGCAGTGAAGCGGTTGTTTTCTTCTTTTAGGTCAATCAAAGTATTATTGGTTTTTTCAACCCAAGTTTTGACATCTTTTTTGAAACCTGGATCGGTAGCGCTTATTTCCAGGATTTCTCCGTCATTCATCTTTTCCAAACTCTTGAAAGTCTTGACGATTGGGCCGGGACATTGCAGGCCTGAAGCGTCAACCACCAAGGTAGGATTGAAGTTGATTGATAGAGGTTCTGTTTTTTGCGGAGTTTCGATTATCATTTTACCGGCATCGTCTGTTTCATCCATAGCCATAAAATCGGAAGGATTATAAACGCTTTGATAAGTCTTGAATGCACCATCAAGATTATAAGCCTGAATACCTTTTTGTCTCAAAATTCTTACGGTATTGTAAGCTCTGATGCCACTTTGACAGAAGACATAAACTTTTTGATTTTTCGGAATCTCATTTAATCTTTTTCTGATTTCCGGGAAAGGAATGTTTATTGTACCAGGGATTGAGGCAAAAGCCGCTTCAATCTGGTCTCTGGCGTCGATGACGAAGGCACCGCTTTTTATTAAATCATTGATTTCATTATATTGGACTGTTTCCACTAAACCGCTGATGATGTTGTCAGCTATGAAACCCAACATATTGACAGGATCTTTTGCTGATGAGAATGGCGGAGCGTAGGATAGTTCCAAATCTTTTAAATCGGTTACTTTCATTCCCGCTCTGATGGCAGTCGCAATTACGTC
>JAVEWC010000038.1:7397-9758 GCA_034004745.1 Candidatus Izemoplasmatales bacterium
CTTTTTGGTTTTTCTTTGTTGATGAAGTTTTTGATTCGATCAGTATCAGGAATATTTCTCAAAGTGAAAAGATTTTTCGCTTCGTTGATTCCTGCAATCGGGGGTTTGACAGGAAAAGCACCTGTAGATATTACTAAAAAATCATAAGATTCATTATAAGTCTCATCATTTTTAAGGTTTTTAATGGTTAAAACTTTCTTTTCTTTATCGATTCTTACCGCTTCAGAAAAATTTCTGACATCGATATTGAAGTTGTTGTGCATTTCTTCGACTGTCTGTAATAACAAAGCGTCTCTGCTGGTTATCACATCACCAATATAATATGGTAAGCCACAGTTGGCAAAAGAGATATGTTCCCCTCTTTCAAGCATGATAATCTCAGCTGATTCGTCCATTCTTCTCAGTCTGGTAGCGGTAGAAGCACCTCCGGCAACTCCACCGATAATGATAATTTTCTTTTTGTCCATTTTTTATATTCTCCTATCTAAACCAAGAAGTTATTTTACTCCTATAAGGAGTAGTTGTCAAGAAAACAAACTTGGAAATAAAAAAAACCAAGACCGTTAAGTCTTGGTTAATCTTTGAAATCTTATTTGTTGTACAATTCAACGATTAGATTTTCTTTAATTTCCGGTAAGAATTCATTTCTTTCAGGTAAGCGAGTGTAAGTAGCGGTAACTTTTTCTTCGTTGAATTCAATGTATTCTTGACGAGCAGCAATCGCTTCTAAAGCTTCCTTGATGATCAGCAAGTCTTTAGATTTTTCCTTGATTGAAATTACTTGACCAGGTTTAACTCTAATTGATGGAATAGTTGCTTTAACGCCATCCAATAGAATGTGTCCATGATTGACCAATTGTCTAGCTTGTTGTCTTGTTCTTGCGAAACCAGCACGATAAACTAAATTGTCCAATCTTGATTCAAGTAAGAAAAGGAAGTTTTCACCTTGTTTGCCTTGCATTTTCTTAGCTTCATTAAAGGTCTTACGGAATTGTTTTTCATTGACACCATAAGTGAAACGAACTCTTTGCTTTTCTTGTAACTGAACACCATATTCAGATAACTTTTTACGCTTTTGTCCGTGTTGACCAGGTGCGAATGGACGTTTGTTTAATTCCTTACCAGTTTCAGAAACTGAATAAGATAAACGACGACTTTGTTTCCATGTAGATCCAGTAAATCTTGACATATATTTTCCTCCTTAGTGTATTATTACGTACATAATGTTTGAGGAGTCCCATAATAACTTATTTTGATTATTTTGATGGTTTCGTGTTAAGCAGTTAACAGTACTAACAACCCTACAAATAATTGGAATAATCAAACCACAAATTACCATAAAACAACTGCTTTTTATTACATGCGCACAAAGTATTATAACTTATTGACTATAAAATGTCAACTAAAAGCTTTACCAGTTTTTCTAGGTCATTTTTCAAGGTTTCATCAAACCGGTTAAGCTTAGGACTGTCGATATCCAACACGCCAAAAAGTACGTCATTCTTGATGATTGGTATCACGATTTCAGAATTCGACTCGCAATCACAGGGAATATGTCCAGGGAAATCATGAACATTGGCAACGACAATAGTTTCTTTCTTTTTGGCACTTGTACCGCAAACACCTTTACCCATGTCAATGAGCGTTACAGCGGCTTTTCCCTGGAATGGTCCAAGGTATAGTCTTTCACCATCATAAAGATAAAATCCGACCCAGTTCAAATCGGATACATTTTCCATGATAATGGCAGACATATTGGCTAAATTGGTAACGATGTTCAATTTTTTATCAATGAATAACTCTGCGTGAGTAAATAGGAAATCATTGGTCATAATAAATCACTCCTTTTAGGTCAATATTATAAAATAACTTTCCGTAAAACACAACATCTATGATAAAATAATTATGAATGGACGTGATATGAATGTACGAATATATAATGGTCAGATACGGAGATTTAATTCTTAAAGGAAAGAATCAACATATCTTTCGTCATAACATCAATAATCAGATAGCTCACAAAATGTATGGTTTGAATGTGGAGATAGAATTTCAACATGATCTGGTCTTCATTAAATTGAATGATACTGATCCCATGGATGTCATCGAAAGATTGAATTTCATTTCCGGGTTATCTTCTTATAGCAAAACAGTCAAATGCGCTTATGATTTGGATGAAATTGCGGATAAATCAATTGCACTATTAAAACATGAAGTGCACGCAAAAACAACTTTTAAAGTTGAAACCAAAAGAGCCGATAAATCGATAAGCCTCAAATCCTTTGAAATATCGAATTTGGTTTCAAAAAAAGTTTTGCGGGCAGTTGAGAATCTTGTCGTTGATGTCAAGCATCCCGAAAC
>JAVEWC010000039.1:0-2320 GCA_034004745.1 Candidatus Izemoplasmatales bacterium
GGCGCAATTGCTGAATTCGGTGAAAAATATGGCGATTATGTCCGTACAATCGATTTGAAATATACACTGGATCTTTGCGGTGGCACTCATGTAAAGAATATCAGCGACATTGGTCGTTTTGCGATAAAGTCATTGTCATCAATTGGTTCGGGAATTTATCGTATTGAAGCTTTGGTCAACAAGATGGTTTCAACTTTGGATCATTCTTTGGTCGGCCTTAACCAAGATATCGACAACTTGATTAACAAAGCCGATAAAATACTGCTTCAGGCAAAACAAGAAAAGATTGAAGTGAAATTTGATTTTGTGAAAAATCATGAGACAACTGGGAGTTACCAAGATGTTTTGAACCGAAGGATTGAACTCCAAAAAGCACAAATTGCAGTCAAGGAACTGGAAAAGGAATACAACCGTCTAAAAGAAGAAAAAACACTGGCGAAAGTCAGTGACTTAAGTGAATTTGCTTATGGAGACAAGCTGATAGCTAAACTTGAAAATGTCAATGCCCAAGTCTTGAAGCAACTCGCTGACGACGAAATTGCCAAAGGCACGATTAAATTTGTTTTCTTGGCTTCGGTTGTTGAGGATAAAATCATCTTTATTGCCAAAAGCGCCGTCCAAAATCTCAATGCGGGACAATTAGTCAAACAAGCTGCCATCATATGCGGTGGCAACGGAGGCGGTAGAGCTGATTTTGCCCAAGCTGGCGGTAAAGATATCGATAAGGTTGATGAAGCCATCGATAAGATCAAAGAGTTGGTTTTATGAAAATCGTTGGTCTTGACCTTGGGTCTAAAACTCTGGGAATAGCTTTGTCAGATCCTTCTGGCATCATTGCCACAAAACTTACGACAATTACTTTCCCAAATAATGATTATGAGTATGCAATAAAGGAATTATTTGTTATACTTAAAGATGTAGAAATCGATAAATTCGTGCTTGGTTTACCTAAGAACATGGATGGAAGTTTAGGTTTTCAAGCACAAACTTCCCTTAGTTTTAAAGCTAAGTTGGAAGAAAAGTTTAAAAAGGATGTAATTCTTTGGGATGAGAGATTGACATCGAAAATGGCTGAATCATTGATGATATCAGCTGATTTAAGTCGAAAAAAAAGAAAGACAAAGGTTGACTTTGTAGCAGCAACCATTATATTACAAAGCTATTTGGATAGCAGAAAGCGAGTTTAACAATGCAAGAATACGATGATACTTTATTTATTACCGACGAATTAGGAAATGAGTTGGAAGCAGTTATTATTTTAACTTTTGAATCAGAGGAATTTGGTAAAAGTTATTTGGTATACCAATTGAAAGATGATGAAACGGGCGAATATTTCGCAGCTAGTTTCAATCCTGAAGATGGCGACGAAGGCAATTTGAATCCGATTGAAACTGATGAAGAATGGGATTTAATCGAAGAAGTGCTAGAAAGCTTCTTGGAAGAAGAGGACGAAGAACATGATCACGATCATGATCACGATTGTGACCATGATCATGAAAAACATGAATAATTATCTTAAAAATCTCAATAAGGAAGTTGAATCAGCAATTGTTCAAGAGATAAAGAAACAAGCTGAGATTTTAAAAACTCCGATAATAGCCAATGAAGGCATGAATCTGCTAATCCAATTAATTAGGATTGGTAATTATGGCAAGGTATTGGAAATCGGATCTGCGATAGGATATAGCGCCATCATGATGGCGCTTAATACCTGTTGCGAGGTAACGACAATCGAAAAAAATGAAGATTCATACAACTTGGCTAAGGAAAATATTACAAGAGCCAATCTCACCGGAAAAATTGATTTGATTTTGGGTGATGCGCTTGAGGTAGAAATCAATGGATTATATGATTTAATTTTCATCGACGCTGCTAAAGCTCAATATCTGAAGTTTTTTGATCGATTCAAAAATAATCTTAAGTCTGGCGGTATTATTGTCTGTGATAATTTATTGTTCCATGGAATGGTAGAAAACCAAGACTCGGTAGAGCAGAAAAGAATTAAAAGTTTGGTAAGAAAAATTGATGATTTCAATCATGCTTTGATTGACTTCGATGATTTTGACACATACATATATGAAATTGGCGATGGCATGTCCATTTCCATCAAGAAATAGGTGTAAAGATGAAGTTTGTTGTTAGACTGAAAACTGTTGAGGAAATAACTGAATTAATCAGTTTGGGTGCTGATGTTTTTCTAGTCGATACGCCTTTGGCGGTGAAAAAAGTCGGTTTAGAGATGTACGATTTTCTCGAAACCATTTTTTCTTATGGCAAGGAAGTTTACCTCTTGGTAAACAAAATGATTCATGAAGAAGAC
>JAVEWC010000039.1:2420-9757 GCA_034004745.1 Candidatus Izemoplasmatales bacterium
ACTAGACAAAAAAGTATATATAACCATGAATATTGTGTTTCATGATGACGATATCAGTGGTTTGGATGAATATTTAATCTATTTGGATGAAATCAAGGTTGACGCCATTATCTGCTCGAGCATGATAGTGATTGAAAGAGCGAAAGCATTGACTAATTTGGAAATTCATCTATCCACACAATTCTCAGTGACCAACTCCCTGTTGGCGAATTATTTCTTCCATGAGGGAGTCAAAAGAGTTGTATTGGCAAGAGAATTGTCTTTAACGGAAATAAAAGAAATTAAAGAAAAGTCTTTGGCTGATCTGGAAATATTCATTCATGGTGGGATGTGTGTTTCCTATTCGGGAAGATGCACTTTGTCAAACTATACCGTTTTACGAGATGCGAATCGTGGCGGCTGTGCACACACTTGTCGATGGCTTTATGATTTGTTTGAAAATGATAGAAAAGTTTCTGATAATCATGATTTTCAGATGTCTTCGAAAGACCTGGAAGCAACTGAGTTTGTCAAGGATCTTTTGGATATGAACATCAGTTCCTTGAAAATAGAAGGTAGAATGAAATCAGTGCATTATATCGCTACTGTGGTCAGTGCTTACAGAATGCTGATAGATGATTATTATCACGGGGTATTGAGAGATATTTCTTTCTACCAAAATGAAATCAAAAAAGCAGAAAACAGACAAACTTCTTATGGTTTCTTCAAGGGCGACACAACACCTGAACAACAACTTTACAATCAAAGAAGCGAAGTTCCTACAAAAGAATTTGTCGGCATGGTCATGGGCTATGACAAAAGCAAAAACTTACTGGAAATTGAACAAAGAAATTATTTTGCACCGGGTGACATGCTGGAAATATTTACGCCAGATAAAACGATTGTTACATTCAAGGTTAAGAATATATTTAATCAGGACGATGAGGTTTTGGATGCGGCTAGACATCCATTACAACTTGTGAAGTTGCCATTAGCTTTATCAATCCCTAAATTTAGTATGGTAAGGAAGGTAAAATATGATTAAACCAATCGTGATTGCCGTTGCCGGTGGCTCTTCTTCCGGAAAAACCACTGTCGTCAACAAGATTATGAGTAATTTTCAAGCCGAAAAAGTAGAAGTAATTCGACATGACGATTATTACAAAGATCAAAGCGATAAAACCATGGAGGAAAGAAGAGCCGTCAATTATGACCATCCTCTGGCTTTGGACAATGACTTATTTTACGAACATATCAAGGATTTGTTGGCTGGGAAAGCCATTGATAAACCAACCTATGATTTTGTGGCATTAAACCGTCAGAAAGTTACGGAAAAAATCTATCCCGCCGAAATCATCATACTAGAAGGTATTTTGGTTTTGGAGGATGAAAGAATCAGGAATCTTGCGGATATAAAAATATTTGTTGAAGCAGATGACGATACCAGATTAATCAGAAGAATCAAAAGGGATACTACTGAACGAGGCAGAACCCTGGAAAATGTACTCAATCAATACCTTACCACTGTCAAACCTATGCATCATGCTTTTGTCAAACCGACAAAAAGATATGCGGATATCATTATTCCCAATGATTATTCCCATGATGTTGCGGTAGACATTATCAAGGCAAAAATATCCACTATCTTAAATAGATAGTGTATGATATAATATTAGACGTCAAAAAAAGGAGTTAACTATGGAAAATACTTATAAATTAACGGAAGCTGGATATGATCAGTTAAAGGCGGAACTAGATGAACTTAAGGGTGAAAAGCGGTTTCAAAACCTTGAAGCTCTGAAAGAAGCTCGCGCTCAGGGCGACTTATCGGAAAATGCCGACTATGACGCAGCCAGAGATGAACAAGCAAGAATCGAAGCGAGAATCAAGGAAATTGAAAACATCCTGAAAAACTCAGAAATCATCAAAGAAAACAATCGTTCCAAAGTCATTGGCATGGGCAAAACTGTAGTAGTGAAATTCTTGCACAATAACTTTGAAACAGAATTTACCGTTGTCGGTAAATTGGAAGCCAACCCGATGCAAAAAAGAGTATCCAATGAATCACCGCTCGGCAAGGCAATCATCGGTTCTAAAAAAGGCAAAGTTGTTTCTTACAAATCTGAAACTGGCCAAGAAATTAATGTTGAAATAATTGATGTAAAATAATCAAGAGAAGATTTCTTCTCTTTTTAACTTAGGAGTGTTTAAACATGATTGGCATAATTGGTGCTATTGATTATGAATTAAATCATTTTTTTACCAACATGATTATTGCCCGTACGGAAATCATCGCTGATAAAACCTTTTACGTTGGAAAAATCGGTCACCATAACGTCGTAATTGTCAAATCCGGCATTGGCAAAGTCAACGCGGCCATGACCGCAACCATCCTAATCAATACCTTTGACGTCAGGCTGATTATCAACACTGGTGTTGCTGGAGGTTTGGAACCGGTCAATATTGGGGATATAATTTTAGCTGAAGGTATTGCTTATTTTGATGTTTCACTTACAGAAATTGACGACGTGCCATATGGACAGATGGGCAGCGATCCTCTTCTTGTAAGAACAAACGATCAATACCTTGCCAAAGGCAAAAAAGTCTTTGATAAGTTAGGATACTCTTATGTCGTCGGGAATTTGGTTTCGGGAGATAAATTCGTTACCAAGAAACGCGATTTGGCAAAGATATCAAAACAAGTTCCCAATATCATTGGAGTAGAGATGGAAGGAATGGCAATAGCCATTACTGCCTATAAATTCAACCGTCCCTTTATTTCAATACGCGGTATCTCCGATATAATCGAGTCGGTTGACCAACCAAAGAATTACCGTGATGTCGTCAAGCAAGTAGCGACTAAGACTACGCAATTTGTTTTGGATTTTCTAGAGGTTGTCGATGAATAAAATCATGCTTGATAATAGAGAAATTTATTATCAGGTTTTTTTCAAAAAAAACAAAAACATGTATCTGAGAATCAAAAGCAATCAAGTCATTATCACCGCACCGATGCATTTCACCATAGCAGAAATCGAAAGATTCATCAAAAAACATCAACACTTTGTTTTAAAGCATCTTTCAGCAACAAGAATAGACCTTTATCAAAAAGAGGAGTTTTGGCTGTGGGGGAAAAAACACGATATTGTCTTTCATGACGGAAAATCGCTATATATAGACGGTTCATCGGTTTTTATACCCAATAATGATTTGTATGAACAAAGGGAATTGTTTTATCGAAAAGAGACAGTGTCAAAGGCGATAGACTTGATTGAGACTGAATTGAAAAATTTGATTAAAGAGATTGATTTTTCAGGTATAAGACTCAGTTCCAGACTTATGACTTCAAGGCTTGGCAGTTGTCATGCCACTAAAAAATCAATCAATCTCAATAGCATACTATCGAGGTTTGATCCTATCTATTTAAGAGCAGTATTGATTCATGAATTAGTGCACCTGAATATCAGCAATCATCAAAAAAAATTCTATAATTTGCTTTTGAAATATGTACCTAATTACCGAGCAATCAGAAAAGAACTCGGACAAATCATAAAAACTATTAAAATATAGATTACTTCAAAAAGGTAGTCTATTTTTTTATATTTTCGCCACTTAAGAAAAAAATAGACATTTAATAATAAATTAGATATAATAGAATTGATATTTGGAGGCGTAAGATGCTCGAGCTATTCTTTAAAAAGAAATATTTTTACCCAAATGATTATAAAAAGAATGTTTTCGATATCAATTTTGTAAAATTGAAAAATTCCGGAATTGAGAATATTTTTATCGATCTTGATAATACTTTGATACCATATGACATCCATACAGCCGATGAGAGAACATTACTATTTTTCAATAATCTACATCAATTGGGTTTCAACGTCTTCATCATCTCCAACAATAAAAAGGGTCGAGTTAAATTGTTTGCGGATATGGTGAATTCTCGATATGTATACAGTGCGCAGAAACCTTTCAAATCCGGTTTCAAAAGGGCACTTAAAAAAATAGGCTATCCTGATCCCAAGACCGTCTGTTTAATTGGCGATCAGTTCATGACTGACGTTTTGGGTGGCAAAAGAATGGGCTTTCACGTTATCGTGGTAGATGCGATAAAAAGAAAAAGTGAAAAATGGTACACGAAATTTAACCGCCATTTGGAAAAAAGGATATTGATTCGTCTAAGGAGAACAGATAGAGATTTTTTTGACCGTTTAAATTTACATGAGAAGAGGTAAACTAATGTCAGAAATGTATTGCAAAGGTTGTGGAGCGTTAATACAAAACAAAGATAATACATTGCCAGGGTATGTCAGTGATGAATTATTGAATTCCAAGAACCCGGCAGAAATAATATGTCAAAGATGCTTCCGCATCAGACATTATTCTGAAGTGTTTCCTTACACAGTTTCCAACTCGGATTATTTGCAGGTAATTGAAAAGATTAAATCGGAAGATGCGCTTATCGTCAAGATTGTTGACATCTTTGACTTTTCCGGTTCTTTTGTTCCGGCCATCAAGGAATTGACAGGAAATGAGGATGTAATCCTTGTAGGCAATAAAATGGATCTTCTACCGAAGAACGTCAAACCTTCTAGAATATTGAGCTGGCTTCAAGTGATGCTCAATTCTCAAGGATTCACGGTTTTGGATTCAGTACTCTTAAGCGCTAAATACGGTGATAACTTTGACGAACTAATGGAAAAAATCTATCAATATAAAGGTAAGAGAAACGTCTATATTGTGGGATCTTCCAATGTTGGTAAATCTAAGATCGTCAATCAGATATTAAGAAGATATCTTGGTGCGGCATCCGATATAATCACCGAGTCCCTATCACCTCAAACAACCATTGGCATGATTGGTTTTCAACTGACTGATGGCACCTATATTTACGATACCCCAGGGGTAATAAACAAACATCAATACATGCATTACCTGACAAGACCTTCATATAAGATGACTGTCCCAACCAGGGAAATCAAACCGATGATTTATCAACTCAATGAAGGGCAAACTTTATTCTTTGGTGGTTTGGCAAGGCTGGATGTAATCTCCGGTGAAACCGGTGATGTGATTTCCGTAGTTACATACTTTGCCAATACGCTTAACATTCACCGCACTAAAACTTTAAAAGCTGACAAGCTTTATGTTGAAAAACTATATTCATTGTTATCGCCACCTTTCAACAAGGAAGAAGACGTACCGAAATGGATATATCATGAATTCAGAATTCGTGACAATCAAAAATATGACATCGTCTTCAGCGGCTTGGGTTTTGTAACACTCAGAGCGCCATTCTGCGTCAGGGCGTACGCACCATTTGTCGTTGGCGTATATACGCGACTAGCAATTATATGACAGAAAACCTGATTGGTAAAATAGAAGAATATTTAGAAGAACAATTTCTCCATGACAAGAAGCGATTGGAGCATATCCATAGTGTTATGCAAAAAGCGCTTGAACTAGGAGAAATATTTCGCGTTTCCAAAGATAAGATTACGATAGCTTCACTGTTGCACGATGCGACAAAAAAATTATCTTTTCCAGAAAACTACTCAATGGCTCGTATAATATTTGCTGAAGAAACGATAAAGCACTCGCCTAAGCCTTGTCTTCACGCTTACTCAGCCACGGCTTTGGCGAAGATAAAGTTTAAGATTGATGATGAAGAAATCTTGAATGCCATCGCTTATCATTGCAGCGGTAGAAGAAATATGGGGATTTTGGAAAAGATTATCTATATCGCCGATTATATCGAAGAAACAAGAACTTTCATTGTCGATGAGGAAATAAAGAATTCCAGCAAAGTTGATTTGGATAGAACAGTCTACTTGATCATGAAGGAAACAGAGCACTATCTTAAGGAACATAACCGGCCTTTGGCCAAAGATACATTAGAAGCTATTGAAGCTTATGAATCAAAAGGAGGATTTTAATGACTGATAAAGTAAATAGGGTTTTCAAGGCGTTATCAGACTTAAAATTAAAGGACATCATCATTTATGATTTTCAGGATTTTTCCCCGTTTTTTGATTATCAGGTGATTGCGACTGCATCTAGTGAAAGACAGGTTCATGCGGCAATTGACCATATCAGACAGGCTTTTCCGGAAATTGTTGATTTGCATATTGAAGGGTCACAAGAAAATCGTTGGCTCTTATTGGATTTGGAAGATATTATCATCCATGTCATGCACAAGGATGAAAGGGAATATTACCAGATAGAGAAATTGTTTTTTGAAAGAAAAAAAGTTGGAGTTGAAAATCATGTATGAGACGGAATATGATTTATTAGCCCAGTTTTATGATTCTTTCATCGATGAAGTTGTTTACCAGGAATACCTCGATTTAGTCAATAAATACTCTTCTATCGGAACATTGCTGGATATTGGCTGTGGTACGGGTAGACTGGCGATTGAGTTTGCCAAACAGGGTTATGACGTAGTGGCGACGGATTTATCGGAAGAAATGCTAAATATCGTTGACTACCGCGCCAAGGAAGAAGGCGTGGAACTGGAAATAGCGATTTATGATTTATTGGATCCGATTGACTTTGAATTCGACATTGTCATTGCTTCGATGGACGTAATCAATCACTTATCCGATTTGGAAGATGTGGAATTTGGTTTTACCAATATCTTTAATAGCATTTCACAAAACGGCGTTTTCATCTTCGATGTTTTATCGGTAGAATTCATCGACGCTTTTGACGGATACCAGGAAGATGATGATGAACTTCATTTTCATTGGGAAAGCAAAAAAGGCGAACAACCTCACTCGATCATTCACACCATCACCATCAATAATGATGAAAAGTTGGAAGAAGTTAAAATCTATGAACAGACACATGAAAATTCTTCCTATGAAGAAATTATGAAAAAAGTTGGATTCAAGATTCTGGAAGTTGTTAATCTTCCGGAAAGAACAATATACGTAGTTCAAAAACAAGAAAGGCCAGAATAAACTGGTCTTTATTTTTTTAAAAAAGAAAAATCGACTTTACCTTGTAACATTTATTTAAGAAAGAGGTGAAGAAGATATGAAGAAGTATATTGCTTACGGGATAATTGTCATTGGCATGTTGGGTTTTTTTTATTTCAACAATCAAACGGAAGTTAAAGATACGCAAGTTTATCAACCCTTGAATGAGGAAGGAAGCAATATTAAGCATACGGATACTGATGAGGTTTACTACGCCGAAATCAGGGGTGAAGTAAGATTTCCCAACGTTTATCAAATCCGGGAAAATGAAATTCTTAAAACTTTGATTGATAAAGCTGGAGGTTTGACGGAAGCAGCCGATATTTCTAAGATTAATCAAGCTGCTTTAGTGGAGAAAAACTCCTTGATTGTCAT
>JAVEWC010000040.1:0-9110 GCA_034004745.1 Candidatus Izemoplasmatales bacterium
ACCGCATATGTCAAACCGTATAAGGCAATCCCACAAAGAGGTATTCTAAAGATTGATCCATTCAAAATTCTATTTTCAAATACTCGCCATTCAAAAATAAAAACCAAAAAAATCAAGAAGTATCTAACCCACTTCTCATATTTCTTGTCTTTTAATTTTGGACCGAATAGCCAAACTAATACCACTGTAGTAAAAAAAACAAGCAATATCAAGATATGAGTCAAACCAAACCATTCAATAGCTTCAGTCATTTCACCATAAAAAAAGTCACGCATATTAATCTAAAACTCCCACAATTTAATTATAGTTTCTTAGTCTTAGACTAGATTATAGCGACTCTAAAACTCAATGTCAAGTTCTTATCATAATTACCTCAGTCTTAGATAATTTTTTGCTTAATTAAAGTATTAATTTACAATATCGAAAATTGTTTACTTGTTAAATAAATAAAGCAACCGCTCTAGCAGTTGCTTTATCTTAAAGCGTTTTTTATATTATGGTGCAACCACAGTTATTTCATCAACCAAAATTATCCAGCTGCAGTCTTCATAATAACTTTCATATCCTATCAAATAGCCTTTTACAGTAATTTTTTGACCGACATAAACATTCATTGTATCATCGAAAGTATCATAATCATATCCTTCAAGATATATTCGATATTCTTCGTTATAAACTAGATTGTTATATTCCGGATTAACTAAAAAGTAAGCCGGATACATTGTAGAACCATTCCATTGAACTATGGCTGTAATTTCAATATAACGATTGGCAACGAATGGATCAAGATAATCATAACCTAGAATATCCGCGAAACTTGATTGCTCAAGATCTTTAGTATAAACATTGCCGGAAGAAAGAACTTTGAGTACTTTTGTATTATTCATAACCGGTAAGATATTATGGGTATCGAAAGCATCTCTTTCGCCGATGAGCACAATTTCATCGCCAAAGTCTACAGCCAATGTGTCAAAATCGATGGTTTCATAATAACCTAAATAAGCCAATATTATCTCCTCACCGTCATCAATCATCACAAAATCATAGAGTCCATAACCATTCATCTGGTAACCGACAACGATTCCTTCCAGTTGATAATTCTTTTCAAATTCCGCTTCATAGAAATCAACTATCGATGTTGAAGTCAACGGATTAATCTTTATGTCTATTTCCATTTCATCCCAGTAAGTACCATCTTGATATGTCAAAGTAGCAATTAAAGTAATGTAAACTGGGTCAGAAACATAGTTGAATCTCTCCGTAACTCTTAAATCAATATATTGAGTGTCAGTTTCGACTAAAAAGCCAAAACTGGTTACGACATCATATTCATAATCATAAGAAGGGAAGTAATCAAAGATGTTATCGCCGCTATAAACATTGTATTCCGCAACTTCCATAATTCTTGCCATAACTTGATTGACGCTTTCTTCAGGCGTCAAGTATGGTTTGGTAACGGAATTACCGGTTTCCAGTAGATCAACCAGATAGAATTCATCTCGTAAAACTTCCATCGATAATAGACATTCAAGATAGACTTCTTCACCTAAATAATCGATTAAAAGATCATCTGTTTCATATCCACTTATGTTTTGCCTGATGTAAACCATGTCAGCGCTTGAAGTCAAGGTATAATAACCAAGATATGGATCATAACCTATCGTACCATAAAGTTTTAAATATTCTCTTTGCAGAGGATTTAGGGAATAATCGTTGGTGTACAAAGTTGTTACATCAGTCGTTAAAGCCGTAAATTCAAGATCAATGTTTTCATAGGTATTGAAAACGTTAATTTGATAGGTATAATCACTTACACCATCAATCACACTCTTCTTGCCGACAATATAGAACTTATCTCCCATACTACCCCAAGTATCAACATATTCATCGAGATAATAAATTTCATTTTCAATCAAGAAATAAGCATAACCGAAGCCATAAGCTATGAGATAACCTTCTAAAGCTATTTCCGTTAAATCAGGACTCTCTGCAAATAAATCATCAAGAATATTCAAAGCGAAACCATTGACATTTCTGGTGAAAGTGAAGTAAGCAACTGCTTCTTTTACTGAAATAATGACTTCAACTTCCACTTGATAATCCTGGTCATTCAAGTTCATCACCAGACGATCGCCATCGTCCGAAACAAGTTCCATGCCTCTGATTACATTATAAATTACTGTAATATCATAATTGCTTTGAATGACTGCTGGTGCGCTATAATAAGAGATATAATCCTCAGAGTTCAATAAAGTATCATTGCTAACATACATTTTCTGTAATAGATCTTTGACTAAGTCACAAGCTTCCTGGTCAGTATAAGGATATAGTTCGACGCTTATAGTATCATCATAATCATAAAGATGAGTTACTACAGTAGGATTGCCCGAAGAATCCAGACCATGAATGAAACCTTTAAGATTGATTTTTAGTCCCTCATATGAAGGAAAAGCTGCCCAGCCACCTTGATAATCAGTTATTCTAATTTTGTTAAAACCATCGGTTAAGTAAAATTCAATACTTGAGCCAAATTCAACTATAACCGTACCGCTAATTTCTACAGACAAACCATATAAACTCGAATCTTCATAATTGAAATCTTCCACCTGAGCCAAACTAAATGTTGAGAAAGTCTTTACAACTGGTTCACCAAAACTATAGCGACTTAAAGTTTCACTAGTAAATACCTTTTTACCGAATACGAAATCGGCTTTACCGGTAAAGGTAAATATTTGCCCGACAAATCCGCTAGTGTAATCAAGGTATTTAATGATATCAGCACCGCTGACTAAAACTTCAATTAATCCACTCTCATCTTCAATCATGAAATGGGCCCAACCATCTGCTAGATTGGCAACAGTAATAACTTGTCCTTGAATCATGTAGGCGGTTGTTCCATCCGCAATAAGATCAATGATTGGTGTAGTTGTCATCTCTTTTTCTTCCGGGAGAATCGTAATGGTGAAACTGAAATTGAGTTGGCCAGTACCACCCAAGATTTCAACATTAATAGTTACTTCGGTATTTTCAATAACAGTTCCTAATTGACCGTAATTAGAAGCGCTTAAGTCGATTAAATCGCTTGTCTCGCTATAAGTAATGCTTTGATTGGCGAAAGTGTATAAAATATCGGTAAAGTCAAAATAACCTTGACTATCATAAGTTCTTTGGTAATTTGCGAGCATATAGTCTCTTATGTATTCTTGTTGCTCAAGCTCAGTCAATTCATAAGTTGATATATCTGAGCTATTACCAAGATACAACAAGGTAAACAATTCAGTTTCATAATTATAATCCAAATCATAACTACTGATTAAAGCCTTAATTGTCACAAATTGATCAGCGTATCTTTCTAGTTCATAATAGGTGTATTCATCAATGTAATCAATGTAGTATATTCCGCCTTGAGTTTCTAGATAAATGTACCAATCGACTGTTCTAACCAATTTACCTGTAAGTTCAATATAGGTTGTATATTTATTGAATCCCTCAATACCACTTGCATACAATTCCGTTTCTTGAGTAAAACCTCCCAGCAAATTAATTGGATTATCAATAGATATGGTTTTGACAATCAAATCCTCTTGCCAAATATCTGAAACATAACGATAACTATAGTCGCTTTCTTGATAAACAGTACCGTGAACTAATATTTCTGTTCCTAAGGAAACTGGAGTTTCATTATTTTCTATCGGTAACAAATTACCAAATTCATCTTGAATGACGATAAGGTAAGGATGCCAATAGACTACTACGCCCTGAACATAGACATCCATATAAGCCTCACTCGCCTTTACCTCCGGTATCGAAGATATCGAAACTGGCACTAGTGTTGCATTATAAACTAAAGTCTTGCCAAAACCATTGACATCAATGGTGATGGTGAAGTTCAGGTCAATTTCCACATCGGTAAAGTTAAATCTCATTTTTTCCGAATCATAAATACTTTCAGTCGCTGAATCCATTTCCCAGATAACTTCTCCGCCCATAACCGGATGATATGGATACATAATGAATGATTCATAAACATAATAAGTGGATCTATCGTAACGGTAATAGATGCTTTGTTCAATGGCATCCACTAATTCAGCGTCGGTATAAACAGGGAGTCTTAAACCATTTCTAATTCCATCATAAAAGAGCACTAATTCTTCTTTGCCATCAGAGTAGATATAACTTCTCATGATAACTTCAGAATATTCATATTCAAATAAGCGCTCAAAAGCTCCATGTCCAACCGCATAAATTGGTATGGAATAGTCATCAGTTACTAAATTGAACATATAATCAGAATCATCTTGAGATACCAAGATAAAACCTCTGATTTCAGTATATTGGCCATAGGCTGCGGGATTGGTCAAATCCAGCAAGTTTACTTCATTATAGTCTAAGTAGTTAGGGGAGGAGTTCAGCGAGTTATCACGAGAAATTATCAAGTTCAACTCGATTCCACCATTATCCTTGTTTATAAAAACCATATTTGCATTAGATTCTTTTCTAACTTTAAAGATAGCCAAATCACCAACAGCCACACTGCTTAAGGCACTTGCAAAAACCGAGGCAGATGAATCTTTTAAAACCATCATGTTGCTTTCATAATCCAGACTGACAACTTGAGCTTGAATTTGGTAATAATCGCCATCTACACCACCGAGCATTTCCGCTATGGTAGAGATGATTATCGGTTCTAAATGAACGCTAAAGGCCAGTTCATACGGTGAATCCCCAATCAAAACGGTGACATCAAGAGTAATGTCTTGGGCAAGTTCTATCATTTGGAAAGTCATGGATTCATTGTCAAGATAATCGGTAAATTCCGGACCAACGCTAACTGTAACTTCACCCAGTGAAAAATAATGCAATTTATCTAATTCCAATCTGTCACCAGGTATAAATTCTTTGTTTAAAAGATAGTTTTCGATAATAGTTTCGATTGTCGCTAATTTTTCAGCATCTGTCTGTTCCAAAACCGTAAAGCCTGTTACAAGTGCATATAAATTGCCTTCATGTTCTTGTAATACAAAAGATAAGTCAACCAAAGAATCAGTTGCCATATCCAATTCTGTCAAAAATCCTGATTTATAATAAGGATAAATTCCCTCCAGACTAAAAATATCAACTACTCTGGTTTCACCAATAAGCGAATAAATCATGCCGGTAAAAGTATATGGTTTATAAAGATCATAGAAAGTTAAATCCTGGAATTCTTCGATACTAACTTCGGTTGAAACCGGCAGTAGATTATCTAAAGATATTTGAACAACACTACTGATGTTAACTACGGAATATCGTCCACTGTCAATGTCCAAATTACCAATTACTCGTACTTTTTCACCAATAGTTCTAGCAATGTTCGGTGCAGAAATGTATAAATATCCGGTTTCATCGTAGATATAATAACCATCATAACTTTCATCATGCAGAGCATAGACTATGCCCTCAACCTCTACCAGATCCCCATCTGCTTTTCTGATTTGACTCAGAATTGAATAAGGACTGGTATTTTCCAGCCATTTGGCATAAACTACTAAATCATGGTTTGGCATAATTGTCAAATTGAAAGGTTCTAGAAGCGCTGAATCTAAATACCAACCGACAAAAATATAACCAGTTTTGGTTGCATTAGGTAAATAATCAATATCCTCACCGTATATATAATCAACCGCTTCTAAAGCTTCACCACCATTGCTTAAGAAAGTGATACTATAGGATGTTTCTTCCCATTTGGCATAAAGAGTCGCGCCACCTATCGGCATGGTAGTGGCGGCGAAGAGATTGTTTAAGCCACTATCACTGTACCAACCGACAAAATCAAAACCATCTTTAATTGGTGTCGGCAGTTCAATCTCACTACCATTGTCTTGTTCTAATTCTGGTAAAGCTAACCCACCAAGCGTATTGAAATAAATCACTGATGGCAAGCCCTGCCATTTGGCATAGATTGTTATGTTGTTGAATGGCATGGTCGTAAAGTTATATGGAATGGTTAAATCCTCATCAGCAAACCAACCGATAAATTCATAACCGATTCGATAAGGATCGGTTACATTATTGATGGTTTCGCCAAATAATGCCGTAATAGATTCGATGGAAATAGTCGCATTAGCTTCAAAACTAATTGTGAAAGACAATCTTTCATAATAAAGTTCCAATACCAATGACCCATCAGGCATTACCGTACCGCTAGAATCATCCAAACTATATTCACCATCATAACCGAAGCCATTAAAATTACGAGCAGTTGCTTGATAGGTTGAATCCGTATAAGCCTTGACTGTTTCTTGGTCTAATAAACTATAAGTATCAGGAATTATATTTTCCGTATAATACTTAATGGTAACATCAACTACATCAGCTTCCCATTTGGCATAAATTGTCATGCCATTTAAAGGCATAGTGGTCAATGTGAAATTAGTTGTTAATCCACTGTTACTGTACCAACCGCTGAAGACATACCCTTGCTTTACTGGGTTAGCCGGCATCAGTAAATCGGATCCATAGCCTTGAACCAAATCAGCTAAATCATTACCACCATTGGTAATGAATTTGATCGTATAATTGATTGGGTTCCATTTGGCATAAAGGGTTAGATTGTTTAGGTTGAGTTCAGATAAACTGAAATCATCGCTAAGAATCGAATCACTGAACCAACCGCCGAACTCATAACCAACTCTTTGGGGTATTGGTAAAGTTTCAACATCGTTCAAATCGGTAAACGTAATATTTGCAAGACTTTCCCCACCATTCTCCACAAAATTGATATTGTAAGTTTCTGTGACCACAGCAGTAGGTGAAAGAGTAGTTGCCTCTTGAGTCGTGGTCTCTCCCCCACAACCAATTAGAAACAATGACAATGGCAATAAAACTAAACAGCTTAAGAATCTTTTCATAAATTACCTCCAACTAATTGTTAGTTTTTCAACTTTATTACAAAAGAAAAAAATCAATCCCGTACATAAAAAGAATTGAGTAAATTTAACCAAGTAAAATAAATTATTTTTAAGACATTTAAGCATTGATGTTGAATTCCGAATAAAAAAAACAATAAGATCTCTAGTATGTCTTTTATAAAAGGGGATAAAACAATGATACATGTTATCTCTAATAAAGATTATAAGACTTATAAAGGCATTTGTAAACTTCACAACGGATATTTTTTATTTTTTAACAAAAAAAGGATGACGCCAAAACGTCAACCTTAATTCATATTATTAGATTTCAACTTCTTTTTTCGCTTCATAAATCGTGTAAATCGCATTGATTAAACAGACGGCGATGATAATTAAAGACAGGATGGTAATCAATTGATTATTTTCAATCAAAGAAAAAAATTTGACGATTACCTTATAGATTAAGATTGGTATGAACAATAACAAAGAAATATATGCTCGACGGTAGTATTTGCTTATGGTCAACGGCTTAAATTTTCTTTTGCTCAAGGCTAAGATAATTATTCCTCCATGCATCAACACCAACCAAAGGAAAAACCAAGGTATTTCACTTATCTGCAATAAAAATAACATCGAAATTGTAAAAAGATAACCACCGCTAAATATCAAGATAAATTTAGTTTTATTGGACATCGCTGTTTACCGGTTTGTTTAACCCTAGATTTATCTGTTCTTCAGTCCAGCCGCTAATTTTGTGACACGCCACAAAATGATTTGGTTCGACTTCATTCAGTGGCGCAGGAATATCTTTGCAGCCTTCCATCGCAAATGGACATCTTTGCCAGAATCTGCAACCCTTAGGCGGATCGATCGGTGAAGGAATATCGCCTTTTAAAATCGTCTTTTCTCTCTTGATATCAAGATCCAATATCGCCGATAACAAGGCATTGGTATATGGATGCATTGGATTCTTATAGATAGCTTTAGTGGAACCTGATTCCATAACCTTACCCAGATACATTACCAAGATTCTATCACAGACGTTTTTGACAACGGCTAAATTATGGGAGATGAAAACATAAGTCAAATTCATGTGTTCCTGTAAGTCGATCAATAGATTCAGAATTTGGGCATGAACGCTCACGTCCAATGCACTGACCGGTTCATCGCAGATCAAGAGATCCGGATTCAAACTGATGGCTCTGGCAATCCCGATTCTTTGTTTTTGTCCACCGGAAAAATCCGATGGATATCGGTGCAAGTCTTTTTCGTCAAGACCAACCAATTTCAAAAGTTCCAGGACTCTATCTTCCATTTCTTTCTTGGTATAACCGCCCCTGATATACATTGGTTCGGATATAATCTGAAACACGGAAAAACGAGGATTCAAGGAAGAGAAAGGATCCTGGAAAATCATTTGCATGTCTCTTCTGGTTTCCTTGAATTCACGTCGTTTAAGCGAATATAAGTCTTTATCTTTAAAAAACACAGTTCCCGAAGTCGGTTTAACCATACCGACAATCGCATTGGCCAAGGTAGACTTTCCGCAACCGGACTCTCCGACAATGCCAAAAGTCTCGCCTTGGTAAATTTCCAAAGAGACATCGGTCACTGCTTGAATATATTTTTTCCCGACGAAAGGTAAACCACTTTTGACCGGAAAGTTAACATTAAGTTTATCGCATTTTACTACAGTCAATTTATCGCTCATAGTGACTTATCCCCCTCGACGTTCAATGGATAAAAGCACCTGATTTCTCTGTCACCATCAATTTTCAGAAGCGGTGGCATCTTTTCCTTGCATTTATCGGTTGCGTATTTGCAGCGCGGATGGAAATAACATCCAGAAGGTTTAAACATTGGATGCGGAACCGAATCCGGTATCTGCACAAAGTGTTTCGTCGTATCACTTAGACGCGGAATTGAACCCAATAATCCTTCGGTGTAAGGATGATGAGGTTTATTGAAAAGATCTTCAACTTTAGCCTTTTCCACAATTTTACCCGAATACATTACATAGACCAAATCAGCTGTATGGGCAACGACGCTCAAGTCATGAGTAATGAGTAAAAGTGAAGTATTATGACTTCTTTGCATCTGACTCAAAACATTCAAGACTTGGGCTTGGATTGTTACGTCTAAAGCTGTAGTTGGTTCATCGGCTATTATCAGTTTTGGCATGCAGGCAAAAGCCATGGCAATCAAAACTCTCTGTCTTAG
>JAVEWC010000041.1:0-1977 GCA_034004745.1 Candidatus Izemoplasmatales bacterium
TATTTGCTGGGCGTAAATCCCAATTTAACCAAATGTCTTGTTTGTGAAGAAACAAAAAATTTAACCTTCAGTGTCAAAGAAGGCGGAGTGCTCTGTGAGAGCCATGCACAAGATACATCTTATAATACTGAAGTGGTCAAGGTGGTCAAAAAATTATATTACCATGATATAAATTTAGAACCGAAATTAAATGTGGATAAGAAAGTTCTGAGGGATTTGAGAAACTTGATTGACGAATATTATGAATATCACTTGAATTACTATTCCAAGACCCGAAAAATGTTGAAAGGACTTATTGGTTATTGATGAGTTCTTTTTTCTCAGTATAAAACGATATCGGTTTGACTTAATTTGGCTAAAAGAGTATAATTATAATGAGTTAGTATGCGAAAAATTGGAGGAAATACACATTGAAATATAACATCGAGCAACTAAATGCCTACTGTAAAAGATATGGTTTTGTTTATCAAGGCTCCGAAATCTACGGCGGGTTAGCAAACACATGGGACTATGGTCCTTTGGGCGTCAGTCTAAAGAATAATTTGAAGCAATTTTGGTGGAAACGTTTCGTTTCCCAAAATAAATATAATGTCGGTTTGGACTCATCAATTTTATTGAATCCGAAAACTTGGGAAGCTACCGGACATGTCAGTGGGTTTAAAGACCCTTTGATGGACTGCAAGAATTGCAAATCTAGACATAGAGCTGACAATTTAATCGCCAGTGCGACCAAGGGTAAGGTGGACGCGGATGGGTGGGACTATCAAAAGATGTATGACTACATCATTGAAAACAAGATTAAATGTCCTAATTGCGGTGGCTTTGATTACACAGAAATCAGAGAATTCAATTTGATGTTCAAGACCTCACAAGGCGTTACCGCCGATAGCAACAATGAAATCTATTTACGCCCGGAAACAGCGCAGGGGATTTTTCTGAATTTTAAAAACGTAGTTAGAACATCCAGAAAAAAAGTTCCTTTCGGTATTGGTCAAGTTGGCAAGAGTTTTAGAAATGAGATCACTCCTGGTAATTTCGTTTTCAGAACCAGAGAATTTGAACAGATGGAACTTGAGTTTTTTTGCGTTCCCGGAACAGAGATGGAATGGTTTAAATACTGGAAAGACTATGCAAAAGAATTCTTGACCGAATTGGGATTGAAACCTGAAAATCTTGAATTTTACGATCATCCTCAAGCAAAACTATCGTTCTATTCTAACGCTACCACCGATGTTTTATATCGTTTTCCATGGGGATTTGATGAACTATGGGGTATTGCATCAAGAACCGATTACGATTTGAAACAGCACCAAAACTATTCAGGTGAAAATCTTGAATATCTTGATCCGAATACCAATGAGACCTATCTTCCATATGTAATAGAGCCATCATTGGGCGTCGAAAGACTTTTCTTGGCGGTGCTATTGGATAATCTTGAGGATGAAACCTTGGAAAATGGTGAAGTCAGAACCTTGCTGAAGATTAATAAAGAATTAGCTCCTTATCAAGTGGCAGTCTTGCCATTGGTAAAAAAATTCCATAACGATAAAGCAGAAGAAGTATATGATTTATTGATGAAGAACTTTGTCGCGAGTTTTGATGATGCCGGCAATATCGGCAGAAGATATAGACGTCAAGACGCAATTGGCACTCCTTATTGCATTACTATCGACAATGATACTTTGGAAGATGATACCGTCACGGTCAGAGAGCGAGACTCCATGGAACAGATCAGGGTGAAAATTGCTGACTTGAAAGTTTATCTTAACAATCAATTTGAATAATTATAAAGTTTTTTGAAAGGAAGATAATGGCATTCTTCAGTTCTAAAAAAGTAGAAGAAATTAAAAATGCAGCTGATATAGTGGATGTTATCGGCGAATTTGTATCACTCCAACAAGCGGGCAAAAACATGAAAGGTCTTTGCCCTTTTCATAATGAAAAAACCCCGTCGTTTTTTGTCTCCAAGGAACGACA
>JAVEWC010000041.1:2077-9076 GCA_034004745.1 Candidatus Izemoplasmatales bacterium
GAAGTTTTCACCAAATCTGAATTGCTTTATAATCTAGACAAGGCAATACCGTTTATCAATCAAAATAAAAGATTGGTGCTGATGGAAGGCTTTTTTGACGTCATGAGCGCCTATAAGGCTGATATCAAGGAAGCAGTGTGTTCGATGGGTACAGCTCTTACAATTCAACACGCCAATCTAATCAAACGTTATACAGACAATGTGGTAATTTGTTATGACGGCGATGAAGCTGGGATTAAGGCGGCATACAAAGCCTTGGTATTGCTCGGACAAGTGGGTCTAGACACTAAGGTTGCGCTTCTTCCAGAAAAGTTGGACCCGGATGATTATATAAAAAAATATTCCAAGGAAAGTTTCAGAAATGTTCTGAAAAACAATCTTTATGATCAATATGACTTCGTCTACGAGATGATTGTCAGTCGCAAAGACTTGACAAAACCAGCGGAAATTGAAAAGGCCAAGTTAGCTTTATTCGAGTATTTGGACAAAGTTGCCAGTTCGACCATTAGGGAAATATATTTAAAAAAATTCTCTAATGACACGAAAGTAGATTATCAAGATATTCTTGCCGATTATCATAATTTTCAATTGGAAAATAGAAGACGTCAAAGTATCAATCAGAGAAAAGTCGCTATAACTAAAGCGCAAACTGAAGTGCGCTTAACCAAGAAAAACGTTGAAGCGGCAACTGACAAATTACTGAATTATTATGCGCTTTACGAAGAAGCCAGAACCTTGATCAGGAACAAGTTGGATTTGATCCGCATCGACAATCATCGCAAGAAGCAATTATTGATGACTCTCACCCAACTTTTGGCGAATGACAATTTGCTCAATGAAATGATGGTAAAAGCGGATTTTTCCGAAATAACCGAAGAAGAGTTGCAATTATTGAGAAAAACACCGGCTTCATACTATAATGAAACCGAAGTCATAGATTGTATCGAGACATTGATACTTAATCGTTATGAACATGAGTATGCAAAAAATCTTTTGCTTCAAGACGATCCAAATTTACCGATTGAAGAAAAAAACAAAGCAGTTTTGAAAATTATGGAAATTAGAAAAAATATAAATAACATAAGGGAGAAAAGACATGTCAAGAAAACAAACAATCATCGATAAGTTACTCGCTATCTATAAAGAAAAAGGAAAACTGACAGTTCAGGATATTTTCCAAAACGTAAGAAGAACCGAGCCGATATTTGATGAGATTATCGCTGATCTTGGTGCTAAAGGTGCTTTACCCGAAGAAATATTTGCCTTTATAAAAAACATGGAAGAGGAAGGGGATCATATCTCCTTGGAAGATCTGACAGATGATGATGTTTCTCCTAGTGATATCGACATGATCAAAGACTATTCTTTGGAAATTGAAGAAGAGTTAATGAAAGACAAAGTCTTTGACTCCTCCGTATCCATCAAGGTCGACGATCCCGTTAGAATGTACCTGAAAGAAATCGGACGCGTCGAACTCTTGAAGGGCGATGAAGAGTATGAACTGGCACTTTTGATTGATCGTGCCAAAAAAGTAAGAGAAGAATATGAAAACAGACTTAGAAACAGCGATAAGATCTCTTCGGAAGAAATCGCTGAATATGAAGATATTTTCAAAAAAGGTGAATTCGCCAGCAAAAAATTGGTCGAAGCCAATTTAAGGTTAGTTGTATCGATTGCTAAACGCTATGTTTCCCGCGGTCTGCAATTTCTTGATTTAATTCAAGAAGGCAATATGGGTTTGATGAAAGCTGTTGGCAAGTTTGACCATACCAAAGGTTATAAATTCTCGACCTACGCCACTTGGTGGATAAGACAGGCAATCACCAGAGCCATAGCGGATCAAGCTAGAACCATCAGAATCCCTGTCCATATGGTTGAAACCATCAACAAGATGGTAAGAACCCAAAGAACCTTGACTCAAGAACTGGAAAGAGAGCCTACCCCTGAAGAAGTCGCAGAAAGAATGGGCATTTCCGTCGAAAGAGTTCAAAGCATTCAAAAAACAGCCCAAGAACCGATATCTTTGGAATCGCCAGTTGGCGAGGAGGAAGATTCAAGTTTGGGAGATTTCATACCTGACAATGATATCTTGACTCCTTATGAATTCACTTCCAAAGAGATGCTGAAAAGAGAATTAGACGCAGCGCTTGAAACCTTGACCGATAGAGAAGAAAAAGTATTAAGAATGAGATTTGGCCTGCTTGATGGCAAAAGTCGCACTTTGGAAGAAGTCGGTAAAGAGTTTAACGTTACTCGTGAACGCATAAGACAAATAGAAGCCAAAGCAATCAGAAAACTGAGAAGCCCGAACCGTTCGAAAAAACTAAAGGATTTTCATCAAGGATCTCATCAATGAAATCGTTGAGACTACAAAGAGCTGGTCTTTACACCAAAGGATTTAATTGCCTTGGCGATTGCGGTACTGATCATGGCAAACTGCCAATTTACTGTGTCGAACAAGGTTTTGTCAAGAAAGCCTATGCATCTGACAATAAAGAAGGCCCTTACCAAAACGCAGTGAAAAATATTCAGGATAAAGGCTTGCAAAACAGCATTATTCCCTTGCTGGCGGATGGATTGATTTATTTGAACGATGAAATCGATGTTGTAAGCATACTCGGTATGGGCGGAAGAATGATAGTTTCGATTTTACAGACAGCGGATTTAAGTCATGTAAAAAGGTTAATCTTAATCGCCAATTCGGAGAATTTCCTTTTAAGGGATTTTTTGGAACAGGCTGAATGGCGAATTATTGCCGAAGAACTGATAAAAGAAAATGGTAAGTTCTATCAATTGCTCATTTTGGAAAAAGGTCTGATGAATCTATCAAATATCGAAAAGGAGTTCGGACCATTAATCATCAAGGAAAAGAGTGAAAACTTTAAGAAGATGATCACACTTTTACTTGAAAAATTGATTGGTGCCAGAGTTGAAGCAAAATCGGATTCTGCCAAAAAAAAGATTGAAACGAGAATTAAAGAACTTGAGGAGGTTTTAATGTGAACTTGGTTGATGTAATCAAATATTTCGAGAGTTTGTTTCCGCGAGATAATGCTTATGAATGGGATAATGTCGGTATACAAGTAGGGACATTAAATATCGAGGCAAAAAGGATTTTAGTCACTTTGGACGTGACCAAAGAAGTAGTCAAGGAAGCAATCGACAAAAAAGTGAATATGATTATTTCCCATCACCCTTTGCTTTTTAATCCTTTGGATAAAATCATATTTGATACGCCACGTGGTTGGATTATCAAAAATTTGATTAAGCATAATATCACCGTTTATTCAGCGCATACCAATTATGACACTACCGATGGCGGTATGAATGACGAGTTTGCCAGACTCTTGGGAATGGAAAATGTCAAATTGTTGGATGAAATCGATAAAATTGGTAGATATGGATCCATTGAAAAAATGCATATCATTGACTTCATCTCATTTCTCAAGGACAAATTGGATATTGAATCCGTAAAAGTTATTGGCAATGATAATAAATTCATTGAAACAGTCGGAATTTCCGGCGGCAGTGGCTCCAAACACATGTATCAGGCAAAAATGCGGGGCTGCGACTGTTATCTGACTGGTGACATTACCTACCATACGGCATTGGATGCAGTTGGTATGGGCATCACCCTGATTGATATCGGTCACCATGCGGAGAAGATATTTGTCAAGGCAATAATCAGGATTTTAAGTCAGCAGTTCAGGGAAGTCGAATTCATCGCTTCAGAGGTTGACACCAATCCTTATAAAAATTATTAAAGAGCAAAAAAATTGCTCTTTTTTATTGCTTAAAATCAAGCTCTATGATAGAATATGTTTTGAAGTTCAAAATATTTGATATTAAAATTATAACTTAGGAGATTTTTATGGGAAAAATTGGTGTAGCAGTATGCGGTAATTCGGGAATCGATTATTTGGTTCATGATAAAGAAATCAGGAAATTCAGATCTTTACTTAATATCGGCAAAGAAGAATATGAAGATTTTGTTGATATCAGCTCAGACGATTTTTACAGTCGTTTGTTGAAAAATCCGGACATGGATATTTCAACAGCCCAAACATCGACGGGCAAAATATTGGAAATGTATGAAGAAATGAAGAGTGCTGGTTACAAGGAATTACTTGTCATCACAATTTCCAAGCAACTTAGCGGGACATATCAAAACGCGGTATTGGCAGCTAGAATGATTGATATTCCCGTTCATGTCTATGATTCTCTGTCGCTAACATATGTAGAGGCTTTAATGGCGATGACAGCTAAAAAAATGGCTGACGTTAATAAACCTCTCGATGAAATTTTGGTGGCTTTGGATAAAATTAGAGATAACAATCATGTTTATATCACAGTTGATACATTAAAATATTTGGTTAAGAATGGTCGTTTATCAGGCGTTGCTGGTGCTTTGGGATCATTGTTGAAGTTGAGACCTTTACTGCACCTTAGCAAACAAGGTAAAGTGGAAACTTTGGATAAGATCAGAACTACTTCCAAAGCAAGAGAAGAACTAAAGAGTCGTATTTTAACTGAAGTCAAGGGTAAAAATGTCATTGCATTTATCGTTTACACCAACAATATGGGCGAAATGCTAGACTTGAAAGATGAACTCGAAGCACAAGGCTTAAAAGATGTCTTGCTAATCCCTCTGACTCCAGTAGTTGGCTGCCATGCAGGACCTGGAACTATGGGGGTTGGTTATATTGAAAAAGTATAGTCGCGAAGAAGCAAGAATCATAATAAACGAATTGTTGGTTGAAATCTTCAACCGCATTTTGGCGATTGAAGGACAAAACCTCAAGGATAAAGGCATAAAACTTTCTATGAGTGAAATTCATGTCATCGAAGCCATTTCTTTATCTGAAGAAGCTACCATGTCAAATGTTGCAAAAAAGCTTGGCATTACCATAGGTTCATTAACTACAGCCATCAATACGCTTTATCAAAAAGGTTATGTCACCAGAGAAAGAGACCCTGAAGATCGCAGAAAAGTGGTTGTCGGTCTTTTGCCAAAGGCATATGAAGTTTTAAAAGAACATGATGATTTCCATAAAGAGATGATTGATTCAATTTTTGATGATTTAGAACTTGAAAAAGATGAATTGTTGATAGAATCCCTAGTTAAGCTCTCTTCTTATTTTAAAAAATAAATAGCATAAAAAAAATAACGGATTTTTCCGTTATTTTTTTCTTGTTAGTCGGCTACTACGATGCAATCCACAGGGCAGTTGGCTTCGCAAACGCCACAGTCGATGCAAGCATCTTGGTCAATCACGTAGATATCTCCTTCAGAGATGCAATCTACAGGACAATTTTCTTTACAAGTTCCACAAGCAATGCAAGTGTCTAAAATAACTCTAGGCATTTTTATCCTCCTCAAAAAGAAATTTTTATATACACATATATCATAACAATTAATAATATTTTTGTAAATATAAAATAATAATTTAAGTTGTAAAATATAATTCTTGAAATCGTCGGTTTTCTTTGGTAAAATATCATTGTTGTTTAAAGGAGTGGTCTTATTATGATGGAAATATGGTTAGCAATTGTATTGATCGTAGTTGCGCTGATAGGTGGCGCGGTCGGAGGATTTTTCTTCGCTAGAAGTTATTTTAAAAAATATCTGGAAAAGAATCCACCAATCAATGAACAAATGATTAGGGCGATGATGTCGCAAATGGGAAGAAAACCTTCCGAAAAGCAAGTTAGACAAGTCATGGCTTCCATGAAACAAGGTAAATAAAAAAATGGTTTCCTCGAATAATGGGAAACCATATTTTTTTTAGACTTTCTTTTTCTTAAATACTATTTTGTTTTCATTGCCGTCTATAATTCTGCGATAGTTTGACCGGTGCTTGTACATGATGATAAGCATGAGTGTAAATGTGGTTATCACATAGACTAAATCAATTGGCGGAACGCCAACAAGATAAAGAACCAAACCGGAGATGAAAGCCAAAATTGTCACGACAGTAGATGCCAGTGAAGCATACTTGGAGATAACGATTGTTACAACGAAGACTGGTAATAGAAGGATCGGAATTAGGGGATAGAAGAAGATAAGTATGCCAAATGAAGAAGCTACTCCCTTGCCCCCCTTGAATTTCATCCAAACTGGGAAAATATGCCCGATAACGGCGACTGCACCATAGATCAACGGCGGAAACATATCATTGGTTTCGCTGAGTGAATTGACGATTGGAATAAACAAACCGCTTTTTAATGTATCGAGAATCAAAACAGAAATACCAATCAGTGCCCCAAAGACCCTAAAAGCATTTGTAGTACCTAAATTCCCACTTCCGTGTTTACGGATATCATCCTTTTTTATGTACTTTCCCAGTATATATGAAAACGGTATTGAACCGACGAGGTACGCCAATAAAAGAAACAAGTATTTTAACATGATAAACCTCCAACTTTTTAAAATTATACCAAAAAATTATGAAAAAATAAAGATAAAACTACTAAAATTTGATATAATGAATATAGACTTATCGAGGAGCTAGAATATGGACATAAAAGACAACAAATATGATTCGAAATCCATCCAAATTTTAGAAGGCTTAGAAGCTGTCAGGAAGCGACCAGGAATGTATGTCGGTTCCACCGACACTAGAGGCCTTCATCATTTAGTATGGGAAATTATCGACAATTCTATCGATGAAGTTTTAGCGGGATATGGCACCTTCATAAAAGTAGAAGTTAAAGAAGACAATTCAATCATCGTAATCGATGACGGCAGAGGAATGCCAGTGGACATGCACTCTTCAGGTGTAAGCGGTGTTGAGGTTATTTTCAGCAAACTTCACGCCGGCGGCAAGTTCTCGGCTGATGGAGCGTATAAAGTCGCTGGAGGTTTACATGGCGTTGGCGCATCAGTGGTCAATGCACTTAGTGAATTCCTGCAAGTAACAATTCATCGTGATGGAAAAATGTATATGATGCGTTTTGAAGACGGTGGAAAAAAGGTAAAAGAGCTTGAAGTCATTGGCG
>JAVEWC010000042.1:0-8888 GCA_034004745.1 Candidatus Izemoplasmatales bacterium
CCCGGACACGGTGAAGAAGACTTCGTCGTCGGTCAAAAATACAATCTTGATGTTTATTGCCCAGTTGATTCAAGAGGAATGATGATGGAAGAAGCTGGCGAAAGATTTGCCGGATTATATGTCGATGATTGCAATGAAGAAGTGATCAAAGCCTTATTCGAAGGTGGGTTTTTATTGGGAAGATTTGATTTTTCCCACTCCTATCCTCATGACTGGCGCACAGGAAAACCAGTAATATTCCGTGCTACTTCTCAATGGTTTGCATCAATTGAAAAATTAAAGGATTCAATCTTAAGAGAAATCCAGACCATCAAGTGGTACCCGTCTTGGGGTGATGTCCGCTTGAGTAACATGATTAAAGACCGTGGCAGCTGGTGTATCTCCAGACAAAGAACCTGGGGTGTGCCAATCCCTGCCTTTTATACCGAAAAAGATACGGCAATATTAGAGCCCGAAGTAATAGATTATGTCGCAGACATCTTCGAACAGGAAGGCTCAAACGCTTGGTTTATCCGTGATAGTAAAGAATTACTGCCGCCAGGATACACCCATCCGGATTCGCCTAATGGTATTTTCAGAAAAGAAACTGACATTATGGATGTCTGGTTCGATTCCGGATCATCCCATCATGGCGCAATGAAAGATCTCGGATACGGATATCCAGCAGATCTATATATTGAAGGTTCCGATCAATACCGCGGTTGGTTCAATTCCAGTTTAATTACCGGAGTGGCAACCGAGGGAAAATCACCATATAAAACTCTGGTTTCTCATGGTTTCGTTCTTGATGGCGAAGGAAGAAAAATGTCCAAATCAGAAGGAAATGTTGTTGATCCGAACAAGATAGCCAATAGCATGGGCGCTGACATCTTCCGTCTTTGGACTGCTTCGGTGGATTATCAAGCCGATGTAAGGTTATCGGACAATCTTATCAAGCAAGTTTCAGAATCTTACCGTAAAATCAGAAATACCATGAAATTTTTATTGGGTAACATCTTTGATTACAACAATCAAGTAAATAAAGTTGATTTCGACAAATTGAATGACGTCGACAAATATGTCTTAATCAAAAACAATAATTTAATCAAGGAAGTTTTGGAAGCCTATTCCGATTTCAAATTCGACGTAGTTTATCGCAAAGTAACCAATTACGTCAACTTTATTTCCTCATTCTATCTAGATTTTGCCAAAGATATTCTCTATATCGAAAAAGCAGATTCTTTATCAAGAAGAAGTATCCAGACAGTAATTTACAAGATTTTGGATACCTTGCTAAAATTGTTGACACCAATCTTACCACATACAACTTCGGAAGCTTATACCTTTGTACCAGACAAACAAGCAGAAGACATTTATTTGTTGGATATGCCGGAAATCGAAAACCTGGACGACGAATTAGAAGAAGCTTTCGATGAATTCATGGAACTTCGTGAAGATGTCTTAAAAGCTCTGGAAAATGCCCGTAATGAAAAAGTTATCGGCAAGAGTTTAAATGCCAGAGTCGTGATTTATCCAAAAGCGAAAATTGAAAACACCTTAAAGAAAATCAAGGTAAATTTAGCGCAAATTTTCATTGTTTCCCGCTTTGAAATCGCTAAAGACGGATTTGGAGCCTATAAAGGCACCGACGTCTCAATCGATGTCTTCAAGGCTGAAGGCCATACTTGCGATAGATGTTGGCAAGTTGTACATGAAGTAAACGCTGACGGACTCTGCCGTCGTTGTGAAGAAGTAGTATCAGAATAAAGAAAGAGTAAGCCGATTGAATCGGCTTATTTTGTCCCTAGTCATTTGACAGTTTCATTAAAAATGGGTATAATTTTTAATATAAATATCAGGAGGATCATTATGAATTTAAATAAATTGATAGACCACACCTATCTTAAAGCTTTTGGCACAAAAAAGGATATCGACCAACTATTGGAAGAAGCAATTAAATATGATTTTAAGAGTGTCTGCGTAAATCCGACATTTGTGAAATATTGCAGCGAAAAACTGGCTGGAACTGATGTTTTAACCTGCACTGTAATTGGTTTTCCTTTAGGAGCCAATACCACTGAAACCAAAGTATTCGAAACTCTCAATGCCATAAATAACGGCGCCGATGAAATCGATATGGTTATCAATATCGGTAAGATGAAAGATAAGGATTATCCTTATGTGGAAAATGAAATCAATCAAGTAGTCAAAGCTGCAGGCGATAAATTGGTCAAGGTAATTATCGAAATTTGTTACCTCGATGAAGAAGAAATCAAAAAAGCCAGCGAAATAGTGGGGAGAACCAAAGCGGTATTCATCAAGACGTCTACAGGATTCGGTACCTCGGGAGCGACAAAGGAAGCTGTAAGAATCATGAAGGAGTTCACTAATGGCAAAGAAGTAAAAGCTGCTGGTGGAGTAAGGACAAAAACCGATTTGCACGACATGATTGAAGCAGGAGCGACCAGAATTGGCACTTCCAATGGGGTAAGTTTGATGAATGATCAAGAGGGGTCTGGCTACTGATGCAAGAAATTCAAAATCAAGTTTTACTTGAATCAAAACGCCTGATTAAAGCCTTTAATCCACTTAGATTCCTGTTTTATTTTGGCATAACCGTCACTTTTGCACTTCTAGCCTTTCATTTCGCCGAATTGTTGGATACCGTAACTTTAATAATCATCATTATTTTGGCAACTCTATATGCCTTGATAAGAGATTTGATAATTTCCCGGTTTTCAAATAAATTAATGGATCAGTTCTATAATCATTTAGCTGTTAAAGAACCTGATATGGATCTTTATATTCCGGTTCTGGAAAAAAATTTCCAAGGATATTTTCTGAAAAAAACTGCGATTTATTTTATCGGCAACGAAATGTTCATGGAAGCATTCAATCAACCAAAAAGCAAGAAAGAACGCCAACAAAGCCTGCAAATCAAATATGGCAAAGATTTTTCCATTACCTTGATGTATCAGGATAAAGCCAAGAAAACGCAACTTTGCCAAGGAACTTTGATGGGGACTCCGTACCGTTTCGCCATCCTCAATAACGATTTAATCGTTAAAAAAATATCAAGAAGAATAAAAGGAGAGAAATAATGTCGACACCTCATATCAACGCTGAAAAGCACGAAATTGCCAAAGTCGTACTAATGCCTGGCGATCCATTACGCGCCAAATACATAGCTGATACGTTTTTGACGAACGTGACCCAATTTAACTCCGTCAGAAATATGTTTGGTTATACGGGTTTTTACAAGGGAAGAAAAATTTCCGTTATGGGTTCAGGAATGGGAATGCCATCCATAGGAATTTACTCCTATGAATTGTATAAATTTTTCGACGTGGAAACAATAATCAGAATCGGTTCCTGCGGTGCATATACTGAAGAACTTAACCTTTATGATACAATCTTGGTGACAGAAGCTTATTCTGAATCATCATTTGCCCTTGCTCAAGGCAAATGCGTCAAAGATACTCTCAAAGCTTCGGATTCAGTCAATGCCAAGTTGGATAAAATCGCAAAATCAATAAATATTCCTTTAGTGAAAGGAAAAATTCACTCATCAGACGTTTTCTATCGTGAATTTCCGGAAGAAGTGATGAATCTAGCTAAGGAAAAACATCTTCTCGGCGTTGAAATGGAATCTTTTGCGCTTTTCCATAATGCCAATGTCACCAAGAAAAATGCAGCTTGCTTACTCACTGTTTCCGATTCATTGGTGACTCATGAAAGCACAACTGCCGAAGAAAGACAAACCGCTTTTACAAATATGATGAAAATAGCCCTGGAAATGGCAGAATAAAAAAGGTTTTCAAAACCTTTTTTTTGAGGTGACAAGCTTGAATTTGATCAAAAGAAATATCGCTGATCTTGATGTTTATTACATTAAAAATGATAAATTCAAGACAATAGAAGCATTTTTTGTTTTTAGCAATGACTTCTCAGAAAAATTTGTTAATGAAAGCACATTTTTGACGGAAATTCTCTCGGACAGCACAAAAAAATATCCTAGCACCGAGAAGTTCAAATTAGTATGCGACAACCTCTACGGCTTGAGCAAAATGAGCCACTATCATTTTGAGGGAAGTCTTGATATCACCATGTTCGCCATCAGCAGCGTCAATGATAAGTATCTGCCTGAAAAACATGTGTTTAACCAAGCTTTCGATATCTTGTTGGAAATGATATATGCCCCGAAGACTGTGAATGCTAAGTTTACCAAGAAAATCGTCAAGGAAAAACTGTCTCAGGCTTTTGAGATGCTTCTTAGCATCAAACAGAACAAGAATGCTTACAGTTATAATCAATTCATGAAAGCATATTTGAGAAACAACACCGATCATATCGGTATTTTTCCTAATGAAGAAGGATTAAGAGACTTCACTCAAGAATCTTTGACGAAGGTTCATCAAAGATTGATAACCGAAGATAATCTCAAGATTTTCATAGCAGGAGATTTTGATTTTTCAGAAATGGATAATCTCATTGAAACCAAATCCCAAAAAATTAGAAATCGCTCCAAAAAAGAATTTGCATTCAAACCTTTCTTCCGCAGCAAGAAAGAATTGGACACAAATCTAGTTATCGACAAAACTTCTTCCGGTCAAACTCGAGTTTTTATTGGTTATGATCTAAACTTTCCTCATAATCAAGAAAACGCCATGACAATGGCTCTTTTCAATGAACTTTTCGGGGGATTTGAAAATTCGTTG
Organism: Candidatus Izemoplasmatales bacterium; assembly: GCA_034004745.1. Taxonomy (GTDB): domain Bacteria; phylum Bacillota_I; class Bacilli_A; order Izemoplasmatales; family Hujiaoplasmataceae; genus UBA2289. Next base: position 4,698 of record JAVEWC010000042.1, read on the forward strand.
TTATTTTCCAATATCAGGGAAAAACTGCATTTATCTTACTACGTTTTTTCTCACTACAGTGTCGGCAATCACCTCTTTTACATCAACTTGGAAACTACCAAGGATAATGCAGACAAAGCAATCAATGAAGTGAAACAGCAATTACTAAATTGTCAAAACGGTGAAATTGATGAGGTTTTGTTCATTCAAGCCAAGAACAACATAATCAATCGTTGGCAGACTGCGGTCGATTCCCAAGTCAAAACCATGTTATACAACATTATTGATTTTTTCCGTTACGAAAATATATTTGATGAAACAGAAAAAATAAAAATGCTCGAAAACATCACAAAAGCAGATCTGATCAAACTCATCAATTCAATCAATTTGGATACGATTTATATTTACACTTCAGGAGAATATTGAAAATGGAAAAAAAATACATCTTGGATGATGAAATATTGTATCTGGAAACATTATCTAACGGCATGAAGGTCTTCATTCAGCCAAAACCGAAATTCATTCAAACCTTTGCCTCGCTATATATTGACTTTGGAGGGAGAGATTTCCGCTATAAAAGAAACAACATTGAATACAGCTTGCCACGAGGCACAGCTCATTTTCTCGAACATTTGCTCTTTGAAAACAATGGCGACACCCTGACAAAAAACTTTATCGAAGCCAATGCCGACATAAATGCCTTTACCGCCAGAAAAGTCACTTCTTATTATTTTTCAACTAAAAATCAATTTTATCCATTGCTTTTAAGATTGTTCGACAATTTTGTCGATTTTTCCTTCTCGGAAAAAACAATAAAAAAAGAAGGTAAAATAATTGCTCAAGAACTTTCCATGAATGACGATTCTGAATCTGTAAAAGCCTACAAATCGCTGCTCAGACTGATTTATAAAGATGATTCAATCTATCATGATATTGGCGGAACCAAAGCCACCATCAAGGCAATTGACAAAATTGTTTTGGAACAAGCGGTTGAACATTTCTATCATCCGAAGAATATGACTCTGTTGGTAACAGGTAATGTTGACCCCGCTAAATTGATTGAAACTTTGAACAATCACGAATTTGTCAAGAAAACTTGGCCTGAATATTATCCGATTGAACGTTTCACCAATCTTGCCGATAAAACTATACATACCAAGCGTAAAGTCGATAAAAAACTGGAAACCAATCTGGTGGAAATTGGTATAAAAATCCCTGAACAATTATTTAAAAATCGTCAAATGGAGCATTTCTTATTGCTTGATCCATTTTTGGAAATGATTTTTGACCCATCGACAAACATCTATAAAACCTTGCAAAAGAAGAATCTCTACAATCATAGTTTAACCGTTACCCCGATGTACGATGGTGACTATAGTTTCATCAACATCTCAATTGAAACCAAAAAATCCAAGCAATTTGTCAAAACGATGAAAGAATTGCTGCTGGAAATTCCAGTGACCGATATTCCCGAAAAGATTTTTAAGGCTTTTCATCGTGCCGAAATCGGAAGAACCATCAAAAGTTTTGACGATGTTAAAGAGACTCACAGTCTCCTGGAAAATCTGATTTTAAACAATGTTGACACCAGTGGATATTTCGAAAGAAAGAAAAACATCAAACTTGAAAATTTCAATGATTTAAAACAAGTATTCACAAAAAACAATATATATCTTGTCGAGTATATTAAACAGTCTTAACAAGTAAGACCTTTAATGATATAATTTACTTAAGTTGGTGAAATATGATACTAAAAAGCGTAAAATTCATAACTTCAGCAGTAAAAAAGAGTGATTATCCCAGTGATGAACTCGCTCATGTTGTTTTTGCCGGCCGTTCCAATGTTGGCAAATCATCTTTTATCAATTCTTTGCTCAATGTAAAAAACATTGCCAGAGTTTCACAAACACCAGGAAAAACCCGGTTGATAAACTTTTTCTTGGTCAATGAAACTTTCTATTTGGTTGATATTCCCGGTTATGGTTATGCCAATGTCAGCCACAATGAATTAATCAGATTTGCAGAAATGATTGATGAATATTTAACCCATCCCAAAATCAAGATAGCGGTATTATTGCTCGATATCAGAAGAATACCGAATCAAGATGATTTATTGATGTACCAATATTTCCGTAGCATCAATACCAAAACCTTGATTATTCTGACAAAAGCCGATAAATTATCCAACAATCAAAGAGCAAAGCAAATTAACTTAATTAAAAAATCACTTCCAAACATAACGAACGAAGAGATTATTACTTATTCAATAAAGACAAGAGAGAACCAGGATAAAATCTGGAGTGTATTGGAAACTTCCCTTGAGGTAAAATATGAGTAATAAAATTTATGATGATTTGGCCAAGCGTTTTGATCAAATGGTCAAAGACGATATCGAAAATTTCCGTTTTCCGTATTCCGAATATAATTTATTACACGAGATAATCGCTGAATACATCAGCGATCGCTTGAACGGAAAACAAGTGAAGATTTTGGATATCGGCATTGGTACAGCCTCATTATATGAAAGAATCATTCCCGAAGGCATTGATTTGACTGGCATCGACAACTCCGAACCAATGTTGGAAATTGCCAGATTAAGAGTGCCTGAAGCTAGGCTCATCAACCATAATATAAAAAAAGGTTTACCTGAAGACATAAAAGGTGAAACCTATGATTTTATCGTTGTTTCTTATTTGTTCATGCATTTCGATTTTGAATTCATCATTTACTTCATCGAACTGTTCAGACAATATTTAGCACCTTTTGGAAAACTTTTGATTGGCGACATCTTATTCTTCAATGAAGACAATAAACTGCGTTTTTTAAAGGAAAATCCCGATGTCGCAATCAACGACTTGAATTTGCATGTCTATCAAGACGTCCTGGAACGCATCGATGATATCTATGATTTGAGCTATATGGAGATCAATTCTTACACCGGTTTGATAATTGTCGAGAAAATGTACCAAAACTCTTTACAATATGATGAAACTTTGGTAAAATACAATGAAAATACAGAGAAGTGGAAGAGTACTCAGCCGGAGAAAAAAAGCGAGTAAACGGTCGGTGTGAAGTTTACCTCATAGGCAATTTTTAAGAGGAAGGTAGCCATGGAGTTGGTTAGATGAAGTAGTAGTAGTTTAACCCGTAAGGCTTGCGTTAAAGGTCTTCAAGAGCCAGATTTATCTGGAATTAAGGTGGTACCACGGATTGAATTCGTCCTTTTTTTAAGGACGATTTTTTATTTTTAAGGAGAGTAAGATGGAAGAAAGTTACATTAAAAAAATCAGATCGTTGGTCAAAGACGAATTCATAATGGTAAATGCCACAGCGATAATAATTTTTAATGACAAGAATGAGGTTCTTTTGCAGAAAAGATCGGACAGTGGTCTATGGGGACTACCGGGCGGTTTATTGGAACTCAACGAAAACATCGCCTTAGGGGCGATTCGCGAAGTTAAGGAAGAAACCAATCTCGACATTAGAATCAAGCGCTTTATCGGTGTTTTTGTCAATCCATTCATGCGCTGGAGGGAACATGACTTAGCTCAAGTATTCAGTTTTGCATTTTTGGGCGAAGTTGTCTCCGGGGAATTGAAAGTCAACGATTTTGAATCGACGGATTTGCAATATTTCAATTATGAAAATTTGCCACAAATACATTCGATGGACAACATTCAAGTGATTGAGGCTTATTATAACAATCAATTCAATCTAATAGAAGGTGAACAATATGATGGATAAAAAATACAACCCCAAACAAGTTGAGCAAGGTAAATATGATTTTTGGTTGGAGAATAAATTATTCTCTTCGGGAGATATGACAAAAAAACCTTTTACAATCGTCATTCCGCCACCAAATGTCACCGGCAAACTGCATCTGGGTCATACTTGGGACAACACTTTGCAGGATATGATAATCAGAAGAAAAAGAATGCAGGGTTACGATGCACTTTATTTACCGGGAATGGATCATGCTGGTATAGCAACTCAAGCGAAAGTCGACGCCAAACTTAAAGAACAAGGCATCAATCGTTATGATCTTTCAAGAGAAGAATATCTTGAAGTTGCTTGGCAATGGAAAGAAGAATATTCCAATTTTATTAGGGAACAATGGAAGACCATGGGTCTTTCCCTGGACTACTCGAAAGAACGTTTCACCTTGGATGAAGGCTTGTCAAAAGCCGTAAACAAGGTTTTTATCGATCTTTA
>JAVEWC010000001.1:0-41420 GCA_034004745.1 Candidatus Izemoplasmatales bacterium
TGAGTGTGATTTCATTTTTGGCATAATTAACTCTCTCCTTTTTCTTCTTATTTTTTTGTCGGGTTTAATACCATGGACAGGAATCTGCCGTCATGGGTAATCTTATTTTCCAACTCGCCGACTTCAATTAAACCTGCTTGAAAACGAGTCAAAACGTCTTTTCCTTGATCGACTAGGGCTTGATTGGCACGGTATGGAAGACGAACTGTAACTTTTAGCTTATCGCCTTTTTCCAAGAACTTATGTGCATTTCTGAGTTTTGTTTCAAAGTCATGGGTGTCGATGACAGCTGTCATTCTGATTTCCTTGACTTCGACAATTTTTTGATGTTTCTTCGCTTCTCTGGCTTTTCTTTGTTGCTCATAACGGAACTTGCTGTAATCCATTAGTTTGCATACTGGTGGTTTGGCGTTAGGCGCAACTAAAACAAGGTCATAGCCTTGTTCCTTGGCAAGTCTGTTTGCTTCTTGAATGCTTTTCTCGCCATATTGGAAACCATCTGCTCCGATGACCAAAACAGATTTAAAGCGAATCTCCTCATTGATCAGGTTTGTTTCTTTTTTTTCCGGTTTTTGATTGTTGTAAATGATACTAAAACACCTCCAAGGTATAAAAAAATGAGTACCTGACGGTACCCACTTATATCACTAAAATAAAAATTTCTATTTAGCATGTTACCTATCGACCAAATGTCAATCAGGTGAGAAGTGGGTACTTCTACTTTCTATTTTTAAACCGTAATGATTATAATATATTTCCCTTAAGAAGTCAACAATTATTTCTCATTAATTTTTTTTGGTTTTCTCAGATAATTTTCTTTGTTGATTTGATAGGCTCTTGCAATTGCCAACGAACCCTTAGGAACGTTTTTGTCAAGGGTAGAGCCAGCGGCAATAATCGAATTGTCTTCAATCACAATCGGAGCAATCAAGTTGGAGTTGCAACCAACGAAAACATCGTCACCGATAGTGGTTTTATATTTGTTGACACCATCATAATTAACCGTGATGGAACCACAGCCAAAGTTGACGTTTTTGCCGATTTCGGCGTCGCCGATGTAAGCTAAATGCGAAGCCTTGAAGGTATCGCCGGTAACCGACTTCTTGACTTCAACGAAATTACCGATACGGTTATTTTCACCGATGACGGCTCCATCTCGCAAATGGGCAAATGGACCGACGACAGAGTTTTTCTTGACTTCGGAATTGAAAACCAAGGAATGCTTGCAAGTGACTCCCTCGCCGATAATAGAATTATGAATTTCCGTATTCGGACCGATTGTCGCTCCGCGATGAATATGAGAATTACCGGTAATATAAGTGTTCGGATGGATTACTACATTTTCATCGATCACGACGTTTTGACCGATAGTGATGGTTTCCGGGTTAATCATTGCTACCCCAGATTTCATCAAGTCCTTATTGATATTACCCCTAAGGATTGTTTCGGCTTGAGATAAGGTATAAAGGTCGTTGACACCCATGGCTTTATAGGATTTGTCCAATAAAAAGGTACCAACAAGGTATTTTTCATCTTTCATTATTTTTACGATATCGGTCAAATAATATTCTTTTTTGGAATTGTTATTGGTAATTTTCTTTAAAGTAGGAACTAAATATTTATTGGCGATGATATAGATGCCGGTATTGATCTCTTTGATAGCTTTTACTGGTTTTGTAGCGTCATTTTCTTCAATGATGGCATTCAAGTATCCCGCTTCATCCCTGATTATTCTGCCGTAACCAAATGGATCATCGACTATTGTCGAAACGACGGTTAAATCATGTCTGAACTCCAGATGTTCATTGATGGCGGCCTTGATTACCGAATCGTCGATTAAAGGCATATCGCCAGGTAAAATTATCGTATAGCCTTCTGTATCTTTTATCAACTTTTCTGCCGATAATACGGCGTGTCCCGTGCCAAGTTGTTCTTTCTGTACGGCATACTTTACCGTAGAATTCAAGATTTCCTGAATTATTTCTTTTTTATGGCCGACGACTGTGATTAATTCATCAATCATCGTTGATTTATAAAGATGTTCTACGATATAGGCAATCATCGGTTTCTTAAGCAAAGGATAAGCGCATTTAGGTAAATCCGTCTTCATTCTGGTGCCTTTTCCCGCAGCCAGGATTATTGCGTATTTCTTCATTTTTTCTCCCCTTATAAAAGCGTGAAACGCCTTTATTTATTTCCTTTCATTTTTATGAGATTCACGATGTCATTTGCAATCTCTTCAACCAACTCTTTGGTCTTGGCAGAAACACTCACCCTGATTAACGGTTCGGTACCGCTTTTTCTCACCAATACTTTTCCATCTTCACCAAGCGTCTTTCGGTATCTATCGACTAATTCAATCACTTCAGGGTCATCCACTAGATTTCTGTCGATATTTTTGATATTTATCAGAAGATCGGGATAAAAGCTCACCTCTTGTTTTAAAACTGATAACGTTGTCTGGTAATGATTCAATATTTTCAGTAAATACCAAGCATTTAAAACGCCATCACCGGTTTTTAAAACTGTCTTGTTGATGATGTGTCCTGAGTTTTCTCCGCCCAATACGGCCTCTTCTTCATCAAGAGCCTTAAAGATATACTTATCGCCGACATCGGTTTGTACGACTCTTATGCCTAAATTGTTTAGTGCTTTAATTATACCCAAATTACTCATTTTTGACAAGACTACCACATTGTTATTCAATAAGTTTTGGCCTTTAAGATATTTGGCAAAGATATAAATCAACAAGTCGCCGTCGATAATCATTCCTTTGTCATCGACGACCAAGATTCTATCGCCGTCGCCATCAAAGGCAATTCCCAAATCAAGGTTTTTGGTTTTGACCAAGTCCTGGAGTTTGTCGAGGTGGGTGGACCCACAGTCTTTGTTGATATTGTAGCCATCGGGTTCGTTGCCGATGACATGATGTTCAGTAAATAGCTGCGGTAAAATTGCTATAGCGGATTTGATTGTAGCGCCATTGGCCAAATCAAGTCCGACTTTCAAGGCTAAGTTGATAGGAAAGTTTTGATACAATTGGTAGTAGTTGTTCAAGATGGAACCAATTTCAATTTCTCTGCCCGGGATTACTCCAGCCAGTTCAAGGTCATTGTCAATTACCTCTTCAATCAAAAATTCATCTTTTTCAACAGTTTTTTTCCCGCGATCAAAGATTTTTATGCCATTGTCATAATAGGGATTGTGACTGGCGGTGACCATGATGCCAAAACAATCGTTATCAATTGCGGCAAAGGCTAAAATTGGTGTCGCGTAGACACCAATATCACAAACATCAAGTCCGGCCATCAAAGCCCCTTTTTTAATATTATCAACAATCATACTGCCGGATATTCTCGTATCCCTGGCGATGATGATTTTATTGGTTTTAGCTTTGAAAAGATGCATTGCTTTACCAATGCGAAAGCTCATTTCTTCAGTGATGAATTCATAAGCTTTGCCTCTTATTCCATCGGTTCCAAAATATTTCATTTTCCAATCACCTATTCCACAGTAACTGATTTAGCCAAATTTCTTGGCTTGTCGATATCGAGTTTAAGTTCTTTGGCTTTATAGTAAGCGATTAATTGCGTCGGTATGACGGTCAAAAGTGGTGATAAGAATTCATGAACATCGGATAAAATGATGTCATCTGCGCTGTCAGAGATAGCTTCAGTGGCGATGATTATTGTTTTTGCCCCTCTGGCTCTTACTTCCTGAATATTGCTTCTGGTATTGTGATTGATGGATTTCTGAGAGATGATTGCTATCACCGGTACGTCTTTCTCAATCAAGGCAATCGTTCCATGTTTCAATTCGCCAGCGGCGAAACCTTCGGTTTGAATATAGGATATTTCTTTAAGTTTCAAAGCGGCTTCCAAAGAGGTATAGTAGTCGATTCCTCTACCGATATAGAAACAATTTCTTTTCTTCAATTTTTTCTCGACTAGTTTTTCGATATACTCTTTCTTGTCAATGATTGCCTCCATAGCTACTGACAATCTGGAGAGTTCAAAAGCTAAATCAAAAGGTTTTTCTTCGGATAGAACATAAGCTAAAATCGCCAAGACAGTGACTTGAGCAACATAAGCCTTGGTTGAAGCTACCGCGATTTCCGGTCCTGCATAAATTTCCAGGGCGTGATCAGCTTCTCTGGCAAGTGTCGAAGTGATGACATTGGTAATTGTCAATACCTCATAACCCATCCTTTTCACATTGACTAAACAAGCCCTTAAGTCAGCTGTTTCGCCTGATTGAGAAATCAAGACGAAAAGCGCATCTTTTTCCAGAAGCGGAGGATTATAGGCAAATTCACTGGCAATAAATACTTCAGTTGGAATCTTGGTCAGATTTTCAAAGTAAAATCTGCCGATGAATCCGGCATGCATTGAAGTGCCCGCCGCCAGGATATATATTCTTTTTTTATTCTTGAATAGATTTTTGGTTTTTTCGGATACTTCCAACTTCCCGTTGATTAGATACTTGGAGATGATTCTTCTGATAACAGCCGGTTGTTCGGATATTTCTTTCAACATGAAATGCTCATAACCGCCCTTGTCGATTTCATTATCGGCCAAATCCATTTTATGCTGCTGCAATTTGACTGATTTACCGATGATGTCATAAGCTTGGAAAGTAGTTTTCCCGTTCTTTTGGGCTACGATGAAGGTTTTATCCTCAATCAGATAATAGTATTCGCTATTACCTACCAAAGCCATCAAATCCGAGCCAAAGGTCACACCTTTGTCGGAAGAACCAAGTAAAAGCGGACTCTTGTTTTTGGCCGCATAAATGGTATCATTTTTTTCTTTATCCATGATTAGAAGAGCGTAGGAGCCTTCTAGGAGCGAAAGCGTCTTTCTTATCGCTTCTTCTGCGGACATCGTTTTGGCAAAGTTTTCAATTAAATCTGCGATTACTTCCGTATCGGTTTCACTGATAAAGGTAAAACCTTGAAGATACCTCGCTGTCAATTCCTTGTAGTTGTCGATAACACCGTTGTGAACGACAATAAAGCGGTCTGAAGCCGATGAATGAGGATGAGAATTTACTTGGTTTGGCTCGCCATGAGTCGCCCAACGAGTATGTCCAATCCCGATGAAATTGTTCATCTTATAATCATAACTGTTTATTAAGTGGTCAACACGACCAGGAGTTTTATAAGTAACGTATTTACAATTCTCTTCGTTCAAGAAACTGATACCGCACGAGTCATAACCGCGGTATTCAAGTTTTTTCAAACCATTCAAAATTACATCGGTTGCTTTAAGTTTCCCGATATAGCCAACGATTCCACACATGAATTATTTCCCCCCTAGGATAAAAATCATTATATCAAAAAAAATGAACATTTGCAACGCAAATATTCTCTTCTAAAATCAAAAAGACCGCAAATACTACTTGCAGTCTGAATATACATTGACTAAAACCGTTATCATAATCATAACCGTTAAACCAATTAGATAAATAACTCCTTCTTGATAGATGATGACACTCTCGTTAATTAAAGCAAATGACGGTACGAATGATAAAACTATTTTTTCTAAATCGGAGAAATGATTACTGGGAAATTGAATCGTTTTTTTATACCAAAAGACGACAATTGGTACCGTTAAAATTAGAAAATGATTAAAAATCGCAAACAAAAAAAATACCATGACCTGTAGAAATACTGCCTGATATGCAATCCAAGCAAATGAATCAATTAAAATTTCCAGTCTTAAATGAAATGGACTCAACAAATTTACCATAGTAACCGTAGATATAAAGGCAAAACCAATTGTCATAAATGTCGACAAAAACGCTGCCAAATAGCGACTGATGAAAAAATTAAATCTATGACGTCTATTTTCGGTGGTAAAGACCACTAAGACTTGGTTTGTTTTCGCGGAAAGTACAGTCGCAATAAAAATCGCAGTGATACTTACCATGACTTCAACCAACAAACTACTTTCAACCACAAAGGTTTTAAGGTATTCCTCAGGATATAAGTCCAACACTTGATATCCCATCTCTAGATTCAAGGAGAATACCAAACCTAAGACGATCACAATCAGAACAATTCCATAACAGATTATAAATATCGAAGAAAAGAGATAATTGAATTGCAATTTAAGATAATTCATCATTGAATTCTACCGTTGACAATTTCAATAATGTTTCTTGACTTATATTTGAACTTTTCCGGACTGTGTGTTGAAATTATCACCAGTCTGGTCTTGGCCTTGTCATGCAAATAGCTCAATAAATTCTTTTGACTTTCGCTGTCCAAAGCTATCAATGGTTCATCAAGAATGATGATTTTTGGATCATGTATCAGCGCCTGCAGGAGATTGACCTTCTGCTTCATTCCGTTCGATAACGAGCGAATTTGCTTATGACGATAACTTTCGAGATTGAACATCCTTAACAGATCAATGGATTGATCGTGATATGCCGCTTTTCCCAAACCCTTAATTCTACCAATATTATACAAAAACTCCTCAACCGTGAAGAAATCCGGCATGATGTAATATTCTGGCGCATACCCGATTCTCCATCTTTTCTTTTCGATATTACCGCTATAGTTAATCAATTTCATGATACATTTCAGTAAAGTTGACTTTCCTGATCCGTTCTTCCCAATCAAAAGATTGATGCCACCGCTGTTTAAGCTTAAATTCAAGTCAAATACACCCTTGTCTTTACTATAAGCTTTCGTCAAGTTATTGATAGTGATATTGATATTCTCTAATTTTATCGCTTTGTTCATTTAAATCAATCATCTCATCGAAAAATAAATAATCGTCGATAATGAGGGTGTAATCACTATCATTGTAAGAATAGTCGATAAATATCGGAAATCGGTAGATTTTACTTTTTTCACGGTAGACAAGCGGTATGATAAAGTACAATTCACTTTCGAGGGAAAACTCGCCTTGCTCGACCTCTTTGAACATTTCATAATCAGGAATTATTTCACTTAAATGGACTTGGGGAGCTATTTTTTCTTCACTTATGGAAACACAGTTAAGGTCGAAAGAAAAATTGGGATCGATAGTCCTGATATTTTTGATGATGAGAGGAAAGTTGGTTAAACTCTCGAAACGAAAGACTAAGGCATTTATATAATCGCTGCCTTCAAAATCATTGATGACGGCGTAAAGATTGTTATAATCAAAATGATTGCTCGGACTAATTTCCCTGAAATCCAACCATACATCACCAATTTCCAAGGCCAAGGAAACTTCATTGACATAATTTATAGCTAAAATGCAGTCCTTCATCCCCAAAAAAAGATCAGTAACTTTTACTTGGGAAAAATCAATTTCTATATTGAACAAAGAATAATTTCTTCCGGAATAAACGATATCCTCATCACTCTTCTCAATCCTTAAAATGTCTACCGCAATCAAGCTATCTTCATTTTTTAATGAACTCGAGGCGATATTTTGGGTATGAGTGATGAAGGATTTATCGCTATCAATGAATAAACTGACAAAAAGCGTTTCGTTTTCAGTCATTAAACGACTGTAGTTTTGCTTGATGGTAAAATAATTGACGATACCCACTTTTTCTTTCATTGTCAAAATTAAGATACTGCCTACAACCAAGTAAATGCCAATTATCAAAAAGAACAACTTTTTCATTTCATTCTTTCCTTGATGATTTCATAATACTCGGTCTGTACTGTAAATGTTTCCCATCCGCCTTTTGTGGTATTTATCCAGAAAAAGTAATATTTACCAACGCCATTGTTGACTTCCCCTGTACCCCTGGTAATGATTTTTACATAAGTCTTGGGATCGACGATAATGGAAAATTCATATGTTTCCTTGCTTGAGGTAAGTTTTGAATAGGAGATGCTGGCCTTGATATCGGCGTCAACAGCACCCTTGAACTTCTTGACATCACCTTTAACTTCCAGTTTAATACCACCAGTGGCCGATAATTGATACTTGGTCTCTTCCTTTTCTTCGAGGGTGATTTCGTGTTTGATTGCCGTATAGCCATTATTATAGATTTTAAGTTTCGTTTCTGAAACAAATTCTACAGGTTCGTTATCATGGACAACGTTAATTTTCCACCCCATGAATTTCTTCTTTTTGATTTTTTCATAATTGGATGAATAATCACTGTCTTCAAAATCCTTCAATAAGAACACTTCGTCATTTTCAAACACAATTTCTTGATAGTTTTGATATTCTTCCGCCTGTAAGTTAACCATGTTAAATACCATAAAAAACGTGAATACAAAGACAATAAACAATTTTTTCATAAAAAAAACCTCCTCTTTGTTGAAAATACTACAATAGAGGAGGTAAAATTCTTTAAATTAATATATTTTCCTTGAAATAACCTAGCGTATCATGATATCCCATCTCAAATCTTTTTTGACCTTGATCTTGATCGAAGTTCAAGGTGCCACCCAAAGATTTTGATGGTTTCACTTCATAGAAGTTGATGCCTGGATATTTATTCTTGTTGATGAAGTAAAGCCTGAACAAATGAATCACGATAATGGTATCGCATCCCGCATCAATCAGAGGCTTGATCGGGGCGTTGTCATATAATCCGCCGTCAAACACCTGCATACCGTCCATATGAACGGAAGGGAAGACAAAAGGGATTGAACATGATGCCAGGATTTGCTTTACGACCAAATCTTCTTTTTGCTTATGGAGCGGCGAATAGATGACTTGAGATTCATTCTTGATATAATGTTTGAAGGATGATCTCAGCAATCCCATCACCCCTTCATTTTCCATTCCTGCTGGAGAAAGCGTGATAAAAGTCTTTTGCTGTTTTATTTTATCGTAATCGATATTATCCTGCAACAGTTTTTCCAAAAGCGAAATTTCGTAAATGCCACTATTGACAACATCCAATTTTTTTTCTCTCAAGGTCTTGAAGATGGAAGTGTCCTTGTTGAAATCGTTAGAAGAATAATTCAACCATAGTTCCTTGATTTCATCGGGATTCTTGCATGCCAATAAAGTAGCGTTCACGGAACCGATGCTGGTTCCTGAGACTGCATAAATCTTCGGCAATATTCCCAATTCTTCAAGGGCTTTGATGGCACCGGCTTGATATGATCCCCTAGCCCCGCCCCCGGTCAAACATAATCCAATCTTTTTCATTTTTTATTCCTTAATCAATATGGCAATTTTATGGTGTTTTGAAAAACTTCATTGATGGTTCCGCCGCCAAGGCAAACTTCACCGTCATAAAAGACAGCTGCTTGTCCAGGGGTGATGGCTCTTACAGGTTTATTGGTTATAACTTCTAGAGTCGTCTCATCAAGCCATTTGATAATCACTGGATTATCTGCTTGACGATATCTGAATTTAGCCATGCATTCCATGGTATTAGTAAATTTTTTTGGTGAAATCCAGTTTACTCCTTCGACAATCACTCGATTGGCGTAAAGCATGGGATGGTGAAAACCTTGACCTGCCAATAACACATTATTCTTTATATCTTTTCCGACCACGAACCAAGGTGCTTGTGAAAAACGACTGTCGCCACCGATCAAAAGACCTTTTCTTTGACCAATGGTGTAATACATCAATCCATCATGCTGACCGATAACTTTGCCGTCCAGCGTCTTGATATCTCCCGGTTTGGCATAGATGTAGTTTTTCAAGAAGTTCTTGAAGTCTCTTTCACCAATGAAACAGATTCCGGTCGAATCCTTCTTTTGTGCTGTTGGCAAATTGTTTTCCAAGGCGATTCTACGAACTTCAACCTTGGGTAAATCCCCGACCGGAAACAAGCTTTTGCTTAATTGACTCTGGTTAAGTTGAGAGAGAAAATAAGTTTGGTCCTTATTATCGTCCAGTCCCTTCAACAAGAAATATTCGCCGTTTTCTTCTTTGACCCTGGCATAATGCCCATAAGCAAAATAATCGGCTCCCAAGGATTTTGCGACTTCTTGGAAACCGGCAAATTTAACATATTTATTACATAAAATATCTGGATTTGGCGTCCGGTTTTTCTTATGCTCTTCCAAAAAATAAGTAAAGACGTAATCCCAATATTCCTTGATGAAATCATGACGGTATAGTTCAATACCCAAGTGATCAGCTACTTTTTTGGCATCAAGATAATCTTGTTCCTGCGGGCAAATATCTTCAGTCAATGTAGGATTGCCGAGAATGTCATTATTAGCAGCTGAATCCCAGTTTCTCATAAAAAGACCCACAACGTCATAACCCTGCTTTTTCAGAAGATAAGCACTGACGGCTGAATCAACTCCTCCGCTTAGCCCCACAACAACTCTTTTCATGATGACCTCTTGACATCGGAGACAATTCTGAAATCCGACCTTGGCGAAAGGGCGAACTCAAATACTTTTGGCGAATCTGGACTCGCTGTCCGCTTGAACTGTTGCGAGAAAAAGCGTTTGAAGAAATTATCGACATACTCTTCTGCAGTAGTTTTGTCCAATTCAAAAGCGATTTCCAATAAATATTTGATTCTTTCCGAAGTATCGCCAGCGATAATATAGCGATGAAGAATAAAATCATTGATTTCATATTTGCCAATGATATTTTCCGTAATTTGCGATGATTTTAGTTCAGGGGTTATCGGAGTATCCAGGATATCATATAAAACTTGGCGCAGTTTTCCGTCATACTTATTGTCAGCGTAGGCTTTTATCATGAATTTGACAACAGTTTTCGGTACACCGCCATTGACATTGTACATTGACATCTGGTCGCCGTTATAAGTTGACCAACCCAAAGCGATTTCACTCATGTCGCCTGTACCTAAAACCAGACCGTTCAATTGGTTGGCCAAGTTCATCAAGACCATGGTTCTAGCTCTTGCTTGAGCATTTTCATAGGTTGTGTCTTCATTATTAATATCATGTTTTATCAATTCCAAATGATCTTTGACATGCTGAGCCAAATCGATTTCTTCAGCGCTCACGCCCAATAAATCCATTAGTTTTTTGGCATTGACATTCGTTCTTGATGAAGTGTGTAGTCCCGGCAGGGTATAAGCATGGATATTTTTCTTGTCCAACCCTAAATATTCAAATGCACCAACTGCCGCAAGTAATGCTAAACTTGAATCCAAGCCGCCACTTACACCAATCACCAAATTTTCAACATTCGTATGTTTTAATCTTTTTGCCAAACCGAATTCCTGAATTGAAGCAATCCTTTTATAAGCATCAACGATATTGATTTTCGGAACGAATGGCAATTTGTCCCAAGGATCGGAAAACCTGAAGTTTTGGATTTTAGGCAAACTGAATCTGACTGTTTGATATTTCAATCTATACTTCAATACCGAATCACGGTAAGAAGAATTTATTCTTCTTTCATATTTCAAGCGATCGATATCGATATCCGTTTCTAAAATTTCCGTTTCCAGCGAGAAAACTTTCGCTTCCCTGATTAAACGGGCATTGTTCGCAACTATATTATGACCGGAAAAAACGGTTTCTGATGTCGATTCACTGGCTCCGCTTGATACGTAGATATAAGCACCGCTATTTTTTCTTGAATGTTCCAGCACTGCGTTTCTTCTGATGTTTTCTTTTCCCAACACTTCGTTGGAAGCGGAAAGGTTGATGATAACGTTCGCCCCATTGACGCTCAAGAGATTTCCCGGAGTGATTGTAGCCCACATGTCTTCACAAATTTCCACGCCAAAACTGAGTTCATCATTAGTGAAAATGATATTCCCAAACGGCACTTTCTGCCCTAAAAGGTTGATGTCTTGATAGATGTCGATACAGTCGAAACCGGAATTGAACCAACGTTTTTCATAATATTCCTTGGTATTTGGTAAATAGAATTTGGGAATTACACCCAAAATCTTATTTTTTTGAATGATAATGGCGCAGTTAAGTACCAATTGATCGAGGACAATCGGCATCCCCAAAGCCACAACACCTAAAAAAGCATTATTTTTTAAGAAATAATCCAAAGCTTCATAACAATCGTCCAAGAGATTCTTGTGAAAGAACAAGTCCCCTGCCGTATAAGAACTTACCGACAGTTCCGGAAAAATTGCCATATGTGAATTTGTCTTTGCCAAAGCCAGTAGCATTTCCTTAACATTATGTTCAGGATTTGCGACTTCCACTTTAGGTGAAATTAAAGCAACTTTTAAAAAGCCATTTTCCATTATTTATTACCTCGATATAAATCGTTTTTCATGATATATTGGTAGATCTCGTCTGTAACGTAAAACGGATCCAGTGAGTCCCTGAAAGCGCTGGATGAGATATATTGTTTAAACCCAGCGACAATTCTAAAATTATCTTTATATTGATTCAACATTTGATCGTTTTCAATAATTTTTGCGCCATCAAGTCGATTGCGGTTGATGACGATGAATTTGAATTCCTTGATTAGAGCTTCAGCGTTTATCCAACGCTTGATATTGACCAAGTTATCGCTACCGATAATGAATGCAACTTCTTCATCAGGATACATTTCACTCAGCCTTTTCAAACTTTCATAGGTTCCTAAATAGTTTTGATCATCAATCTCGAGCAATGAGATTGACGCTTTAGGCAACTCCTGGACCAGGATTTCCAGCATATCGATCCGGTATTGATCAGCGATCAAGGTCGACTTGTTGTATTTATTGGAAACGGGAAGAAAAATAAAATGATCAAAACCTACCACTTTATCGATTAAATTATAGATTTCCTTATGTGCTAAAGTCGGGGGATTGAAGGCACCACCAAAAACAACGACCATATGATCACATCCTCAACTTCATATTTTAACATATAAAAAATATAATTTAAAGCAATATTCCCATTATAAATCAACAAATGCTGTGGTATACTAAAAGGTGAATCATGAGAAAGGATGTGTTTTGCATGAATGAATTATATTTGAATGAACTCTTGAATTTTGCAAAAAAAATATTGAACATACCTTCACCAAGCGGTTTTACCGAAAATGTCATCAATCAAATCAAAGACGACATTGAAGCTTTAGGTTATGAAACATCACGGACAAAAAAAGGCAATCTCATTATAAACGTCCAAGGAAGAACTAACAAAGTCCTAGGGCTAAGCGGTCACGTTGATACTTTAGGTGCCATGGTCAGAAGCATCAATTCTGACGGAACCTTGAAGTTCACAACCATCGGCGGACCAATCTGGCCGACGCTCGATGGCGAATACTGCACCGTCCATACCAGAGACAATATTGATTATCAAGGAACTTTTCTATCCACAAGTCCTTCTTCTCATGTTTATAAAGAGGCTTCATCAGCACAAAGAAGTCCCGATACCATGATTGTCAGACTTGATGAA
Organism: Candidatus Izemoplasmatales bacterium; assembly: GCA_034004745.1. GTDB lineage: Bacteria > Bacillota_I > Bacilli_A > Izemoplasmatales > Hujiaoplasmataceae > UBA2289. The sequence continues at coordinate 13,271 of JAVEWC010000001.1, forward strand.
GTTGTAAAATCTAAAAGCGACACACTGAAATTAGGCATAGCACCAGGAGATTTCATCTTCTTTGACCCTAAAACCACCATCACCAAATCCGGTTTCATCAAAAGCCGATTCTTGGATGATAAAATCTCGGTAGCTATTCTTTTCGCCTTGTTAAAATACTTGAAACAAGAAAAGATTGTTCCGGAAATGAATCTTGTCTTCATCATCTCAACTTATGAAGAAGTCGGTCACGGAGCGGCTTACATCCCTGAAGTCGACGAAATGATAGCGGTCGATATGGGTTGTATCGGTGAGGATTTAAGCTGTACTGAACAAGACGTTTCCATTTGTTGCAAAGATTCCAGCGGCCCATACGATTATTCAATCATCTCCAAATTGGTCAAGATTGCTCAGGATAACAAACTAAACTTCGCTACCGACATCTATCCTTTCTATGGATCTGATGTATCAGCGGCAATGCGTGGGGGCAATGACTTCAAGGGCGCATTGATCGGTCCCGGTGTTCATGCATCTCACGGTATGGAAAGAACCCATAAAGACGCTTTGGAAAACACCTTGAAACTCCTGATTGAATACATAAAATAAAAAGAAATTCCAAATCATTACGTAATGTAAACTGATTTGGAATTATTTTTTTATTTACCGGTTTTGATGAATTCCTGGAAATACTTAGGCAAATCCAGTTTGACATCAACTACGTTTTCCGTAATCGGATGGATGAAATTGGTTTTATAGCAACATAGCATCAGTGGGGTTTGATGTTCAACTTTATTGTATATCTTATCGCCGACAATCGGTTTGTTGAAAAAAGCCAAATGAACCCGAATTTGATGTGGAACTTTGCCGATGACTTCCAAATTCAATAATGAGAAGTTACGGAACTCTTTTTCAACATGATACTTGGTCGAACAATCATCGCCACCTTCTTCAACTATTTCCCTGATAAAGGAATCGTCTTGTTTTTTGATTGGCAGACAAATGTCGAAATCTTTGACATCCAAGATGCCATCAGCGATTGCCTTAAATTCAAACTTGAGTTCGTTATCAACCTTATTGCTCAATAAGAATTTTATGAAACGATGTTTCGCAACCACGACCAAGCCAGAACTTTCACGGTCAATCTTGTTAATGAAATGAACCATGTTGTTAAGACCGATTTTTTGAAAATATCCTACCAGGTAATTGGCCAAAGTGTGAGATGGAGTGCTTTTAGATACCGTCATGATCATATTTTCAGGTTTATTGACAATCAAGAGATATTCGTCTTCGTAAACAATATCCAAAGCCAATTCTTCCGGTTTCACATTGGCGTTCAAACCTTCATCTTCCAAAAGAAAATGAATCTTATCGCCTTTTCTAACCGTGTCTTTTCTATTCTTGATTTCATTGTTGACAAATATTTTATAATTCTTTTCATCTTTCTGCAAGATGCTGGTTGGGATGTTATTTTCTGTCATGAAACGTTTGATTGTCTCAGGCTTTTTAACCTTATAAATTAATTCCATAATCTTTCTCACCATACTTTATACAATGCTGTATAACCTTCCTCTTCAAAAGGAAAATAAAGAATATTATTTGTCCTAAAAAACATTATACCATAAAAAAAGATTAATTACAAAATTAATCTCTCTTGTTTGTTACAAATAATCAATAAATCCTACAGTTCAAACTAGTCTTTAATGCTTAAAAATTTATTGTACCAGTTAAGAACCAAATCCTGATTGAAAGGGAAATCCTGTTTATCAATCCGTGATTTTAAATTTAACATTTCCTTTGCCAGAATCTGTTTGATATTTTCGGGGTATTGCATCTTTTCTTGGTGCAATTTATATTCGTAGATGTCCAAAATCTTATAATTGAAATCACTGTCAACTTTAAGATCAAGGTCGTAATCGATATATTTCAGTGCCTCTTCATCGATTAAGACCGGGGATGAGACATTGCAATAATAATTGACGGTGCCATCCTTGATGATGGCAATGACGTTATACCAGTGATTTTTGAAGAAAAAGGCTACAGACGGTTCTTTTGTGTACCAAAATCTGCCAGTGGATTCGATAACCTTGGTTCTTTTGTTGGCAACGATGGTGCATTCCTCATTATCTTCTAAAATCACCGCATTTTTCCAAACACGGTGTAAGCTCTTGTCATGTTTATAACTATGGATGACGATTTTAGAACCTATTAGATTATCCATAATCTCTTTCCCTATTCTTTTAAAAAATCCGGTCCTTTTAAAGTCTCGGGTTCACTTGTAAATAAATCATTGTAATCCTGTTGACGCAAGACTTCGTAGATCATCACCGCAACAGTGTTTGCCAGGTTCAATGATCTGATATGGTCGTTGATGGGCAAACGCACGCAGCGGTCGAGATGTTTGGACAATATTTCTTTGGGGATTCCCGTAGATTCCCGACCAAAGATTAAATAAACATTCTTTGATTTATCACTAAAGTCAAAACCATTAGGCGCAGTTTTCCCATACCTGGTCAAATAATAATATTCTCCGGGATTTTTGTCAACGAATTCATCATAGTTCTCATATACAAAGTAATTGACATGTTCCAAATAATTGACCGCGTCTCTTTTGAGATACTTCGCTTCGAGTTTGAAACCAAAAGGTTTGATCAAATGCAAGATAACATTGGTACCGGCACAAGTTCTCATGATATTTCCGGTATTTTGCGGTATTTCCGGTTGATACAAGACGACATTGATGCTCATGTTATCTTTTCTTCCTTGCCAATTTTTTCTTTTCTTTATCGACAGCTTCCTGATATTTCTTCTTATACCCAGGTTTCACTTTTTTACTGATTCTAATTTTCTTTTTTGCTGCGTAATCCAATTCATTTTCAGGCCTAATCCTGCGGTCTCTTGCTTTTCTTTCAACCGCTTGAACTATAGCGTTATTCTTGATGGTTTTATATTCGCACTTGACACCCTTTTTTTCCAGTTTATCAAGATAGGAATTATCATTGAATTCGTATAGTGAGATACAAATTCCATCAAAATCAATTCTTCCGGTCCTGCCGCTTCGGTGGATGTAGAATTCAAAGTCTCTTGGCAACTCATAGTTGATGATATGAGAAACACCGATGATATCGATACCTCTGGCAATAATGTCAGTAGCGACGATATATTGGAATTCAAGACTGTTGATTCTCTTGATTGTCTGTTTACGCTTCCTGTAATCGATATCCCCATGAATCAGACAAGTGTTCTTTCCTTCTTTTATCATCCAATCATAGACCAAGTCAGCACTTTCCTTGGTGTTGCAAAAGATGATGGCCAAATAAGGATTTATCGCATTTATGACTTTTTTAAGCATTACAAAGCGATCCTCTTCTTTGGTTTTAAGAAAATAATGACTGATGTTCAAATTGGAGATTTCTTCCGGATGAACTTCGACGATAATCGGCTTATCCATATACTTTCTCAAAAATGGTTTTAGTCGTTCAGGAATGGTAGCCGAAAAGATCATGAACTTGGCTTTTTGAACAGTTGCGGCTAAATTGTCGACTTGTTCCAAAAAGTTATTGTCTAAGGTCATATCCGCTTCGTCAATCACGAAATACTTGGTTTTATAAATTTTTAGCACATTTTCCTTGATGACCAAATCATGAAGTCTGCCAGGCGTGCCGATAACAAGATGAGGTTGTCTAGTTTTAAGCCATTCAACTTCTTTATCTTTATCTTCACCGCCAATATATAGATGAGCAATAATCGGTTCTTCGGAATGCTTTATCAAATCCAGAGTGAACTTATGAATTTGCGTTGCCAGTTCCCTTGTCGGTGCGACGATGACCGCATGTATATCAGTTGTCGAAGGATTCAATATGTCTAAAATCGGCAATAGAAAAGCATGGGTTTTTCCTGAACCCGTCTTAGCTTCTATTACCAAATCGTTATCCTTGTCGAATAACTCGTATACTTGACTTTGCACTTTTGTCAATTCTTTGAATTTAAGCGCAGTCAACGCTTTATTTAAATATTCGTGGTTAAATTTTTTCATTTTTTAGATTCCTATCTCTTTGTAAAATCTCACGAACTATTATATAATAAATCTACCGATAAGTAAAATGAAAACGAGGTTGTTTGCATGATTGTAAAAAAAATAACCCCCCGAGGATTTTGTAAGGGTGTATATAATGCCATTGAAATTGTGAAAAAAAGCTTGATAGACGAAACCTTGCCAAGACCAATCTACGTCTTGGGGTTTATCGTCCACAATAAGCATGTGGTCGCGGAATTGACTGAACTTGGAGCCATTACCCTTGATGACAGGCTTGCTTCAAGAAGCGAATTGGTGAAAAACATCAAGTCCGGAACCGTCATTCTTTCAGCGCATGGCACTGATGAATTGGTCAAGGAACAGATTAAGGCTAATGGATTGAAACTAATCGACGCTACCTGCATTGATGTCTATCAAACCCATGATTCTATCAGGGAGTATCTGGATAAAGGTTATAATATCGTCTATATCGGAAAATTCAATCACCCGGAAACCAATGCCTCTTTAAGCATTAGCGATAAAATTACCTTGATTGAATCAGTTGCCGATCTAGACAAGATCAACTTGAAAGAACCGCTTTTTGTCACCAACCAAACGACTTTTTCCCTGAACGACATCTCCAAGATTCATGAAAGAATCAAAGAAATATATCCAAATTCTCTCATCACCGAAGAAATCTGCAATGCCACCAGATTTAGGCAAAACGCCATCATCAAGAATAATGTCGATGTCGACCTATGTTATATTGTCGGCGATCCCAGAAGCAATAACTCCCGTAACTTAGTCAAGATTTCTGAAGAAGAAACCAACACAAAAACATTCTTAATTGAAAGCGTCAAGGATATCAATCCCGCTGATTTAAAAGGCGTTAAAATCGTTTCCGTTTCTTCCGGAGCTTCCACTCCAACCTACCTGACTCAAGAAGTTATCGATTATTTGGAAAGCTTTGATAATAACGCATAAATTTTACTTTATTTTTTCTCATATTTAGTTTATAATATTAAAGACACTAAAGACTTAAAGGTTATGAGGTGAAAGAGATGGCTGATACAAAGAAAAAGAGAAAACCAACCCAAGAAGAAAAGGAAATCAGAACGTATAATCCGACCAAGAGCAAAGCAGGTCGAATCATTTTGTTGATTTTGGCTATAGGGATGTTTTTGGGACTTTTAATCGCCGCAGTTGTAGGCGCTATTGAAGTCTTGAATGGATTTATCGCATAATAATTCCGACAATAAAATTAAAATCACTGTCTTTTTGCTGACAGTGATTTTTTTATGGATTTATCAATAATTCTTTAGCCGCTACTTTGGCTGCTTCGGTTACTTGATCACCGCTGAGCATTTTGGCGATTTCAATAATCCGCTCTTCATGCTGCAAGTAATGCACTTCGATTTTAGTGGAATTGCCGATAACCTTTTTAAAGATTGCCAAATGGTTGCTGCCCTCGGCTACGACTTGCGGTATATGCGTAATGGATATCACTTGGGCAATGGTTGAAAGTTCCTTGATTTTTCTGGCTATTTGTTTGGCAATATAGCCGCTGATACCAGTATCGATCTCATCGAAGACGATTGTCGGAATCTTAAGTGATTTAGCAAAAATGGTCTTGAATGCCAACATCACTCGGCTCATCTCGCCACCAGAAGCAGTTTTTGCCAGAGGTTTGACGGGTTCGCCTTTATTGGTAGAAATCAAGAATTCGACTTGATTGATGCCGTCGCTCTTGAACGCCGATTGATCGAAGAGATTTTCAGGTAAAATCTCTTTGATATCGATTTGAAACTGGGCATTGGTTATCACCAATTCAATCAAGGTTTGAACAATGTCGCTGGTTATTTTTTGGGCAATGTCTTTTCTGAAGTTGGATAGATTTTTCGCTGCCTGCAACAATTCCTGATAAGCAGTTTCAACGGCTATGTATTTTTCCTTGATGATATCATCATAATTTTCTACCGTATTGATTTCTTCAGTCAAGAATGCTAAATAAGCAATCAATTCCGGAATATTCATCTGATATTTCTTCATGACTTTATCCAAATCATTGATTCTTTCAATCAAGGCTTCATAATCGCTTTTGGTGAAGTCCAGACTATCAAGTTTGTCAGTGATAGTCTCAGAGATATCGTCTAGTTCATAATAGATGTTGTTTAGTCGTTCATGCAGGATTTCAAGTTCGAGTGAATATTTGCTTAAAGCTTGAAAATCAGCTTTGATTTCATAGATTTTATCCAATACCATTTCATCTTTCAGATAATATCTGCTCTTTTCCAGCATGGTATTGATTTTATCGATATTTTCCAAAATATTGATTTTTTCCGTTTTTTCCTGATACTCGCCATCTTCAAGATTCAAGTTAAGTAATTCCTGATACTGGAATTTATAAAGATCCAATTTTTTCAAGGTCTCTTCTTTTTTCTTGATTATTAGGTTATACTCCTTGATTCGTTCTTTATACTTATTAAATAATTCAGTGTAGTTATCTAGCAAGGGTTGAATCCGCATTTTCCGGAAACTATCAACCAAGTGAAGGTAATTATCGGGGTTAATGAGTTGATTGGTATCGAACTGTGAATGAATGTCCGCCAGGTAAAGTGCAAGTTCTTTCAAAACTTTCAACGAGGCATTCTGGTTATTGATTTTAACCAGATTATTGTTGTTTTTGGAGATAATGCGGTTAATTGTCAAAGTTTCGGCATCTTCAAGGTTATTGGTGAAAAGAACATTGTTGATTTCTTTGGAATTGACTTGGAAGACACCGGTAATTTCCGCTGTTTCCGCCTTGGAATTAATCATCTCTTTATAAGCTCTTTCACCCAACAATAAAGAAATAGCATCAACAATGATGCTTTTTCCTGCACCGGTCTCACCGGTCAGAACTGTCATTCCCGGGTGAAAATCCAGATGAATATAATCGATGATGGCGAAATTCTTTACTTCGAGACTTTTGAGCATGTTTACTCCTGATTCAAGATTTTTTTAGTAATTGTAAGGCTATCCAAATGATATTTTGTATATAATTCTTCTTGCGTGCCTTGCGGAATGAATTCATCCGGCAAGCCAAAAATGGTCAATGGTTTAAAAATGTTCATTTGGCTCATGTATTCCAGTATTGAAGAACCCAAACCGCTGATTTTTGTCACATCTTCCAAAACGTAGAGTTCTTCATTGTTTTTTAGTAGTTCATCGAGCAGACTTTCATCAAGCGGTTTGATGAAACGGGCATTGATTAAATTGATGGCTAAATCATGTTGTTCGATATATTCCTTTAAACGGGTGAAATTATCGCCATAGGCAATGAGAGTCTTTTGGCTGTTTCTTGCAAACTTGACCCAAGAAGGCGATTTTATCACTTCATATTCTTGTCCTAGGTATTTTTCCACGGAATTTCGTGAATAACGGATTGCGACTGTATTCTTTGCCTTGTTAAAAGCGTAATTCAATAAACTTTCCGCTTCGATTGCATTAGCTGGTTGAACGATTTCGATATTGGGAATATGCTTGAGATAAGCAATATCATAAATGCCCTGATGGGTTTCGCCATCACTGCCGACAATACCGGCACGGTCAATACCAATGACGATCTTTACGTTCATTCTCGTCAAATCATGAACCACCTGATCATAAGCTCTCTGTAAAAATGACGAATAGATCGGCAAAAAGATTTTAAGACCATTTAATGCCAAGGCCGAGGAAAAACAGACAGAAAAACTTTCACAGATACCGACGTCAATGATTTTATCGGGATAGATTTCCTCGAACTTGATCAGTCCGGAACCAGTAATCATTGCCGGTATGACAATTCTTAAATCAGGTTCAACTGCTGCGTATCTTATTAAGTATTCACTGATAATGTTACTCCAGCTCATGACATTTTCTTTATTATTGTTGATGAATTCTCCAGTTTCAACCTTAAAAGGTCCGACTCCATGCCAAATACCATTGACATCATTTTCAGCCGGTAAATACCCTTTGCCTTTTTTGGTTACGACATGCAAGACTACCGGTCGATTCTTATTTTTTATCAATTTCAGGAATTTGATGAGATTTTTGATATCATGACCGTCAATTGGGCCGTAATAAGAGAAACCAAATTCATCGAAGATTGTCAAGTTATTGGCAAAACCTCTAATCATGTTTGCGATTCTGACTTTCCAGCGATAGATGAATTTAGGCAGTTTACGATGGGATTTAGTCGCGTAATTATATAATTTGTTGGCTCTGGTTTTATTGAGGAGTCTTGATAAACGACCAACATTCTTCGATATCGACATTTCATTGTCATTGATGATGATTATCGGTGACATGTCTTTTTGATGTCCCAAATAATTCAAGGCTTCAAAACTCAAGCCTGAGTTAAGTGAACCATCACCAACCACAGCGATATTTTTTTCATGTGATTTATTGACTGCTTTGCCAAATTCAAAACCAGCTACCGCAGCTATGGCTGTGGAGGAATGTCCTGCTTCCCAAGCGTCATGAATCGATTCTTCCCGTTTTTGATAACCCGAAAGTCCGTTGAATTTCCTGAGCTTGTCAAAATCCTTGGCTCTGCCCGTCAAAATCTTATGGACATATGATTGATGACCCACATCAAAGATGATTCTGTCAGTAGGCGAATTGAAGACGTAATGCAAAGCTATTGTAAGTTCAACTACGCCAAGATTTGAAGAAAGATGCCCACCGGTCTTGGCGATATTTTCCAACAAAAAAGCACGAATTTCAGCTGCCAATTCGTAAAGTTCGGGTATGGTTTTGTCTTTCAGGAATTCTGGGCTGACTATTTCGTGCAAATTCATTGATTATTCCTTGTTGAAGTCGACCAAGTTATCAGAATCCATCAATTTAACGATGACTTCTTCGGCGTTCTTGAGTTCCTCATGACAGATTTTTGCTAAAGCTATTCCTTCTTGATAGAGCTTTACAGCTTCATCAAGACTGTTTTCGCCAGATTCAAGCTTTTTAACCAAAGCTTCCAACTTTTCCAAGTTTTCTTCAAAACTTAATTTATTCATTCTCTTCACCTTTCATATCGATGATTTTTGAAGTGATTTCTCCGCCAGTGATGGCGATTGTCAAAGGTTTATCCCGGGAGATCTCTTTGAAGTGCTTCTTGATTGCTCCGTCTTGCTTCACAATCGCAAAACCTTTTTTCATGATGTTCAATGGATTGACCAGTTCCAATTTTTCAACTAAGGACAAATAGTTCTTTTGTTTTGCGGAAACCAGGTACTGGTAATCTTTTCTCAAATTTTTCAAATATTGCTCGACCAAATCATTTCTTTGTTTAATTTGGTTCAGGGGATTATTCTTCAATAAGCGGTCGTATAGAGCTGCGTATTTCAATTCTTTCGTTTCCAACAATCTTAAAGGATTCTTGAGAACATTACGGTTGATGATTTGTCTATAGTGTTTCAAGGCGTTGTCATAGAGATTATTAAGAGCCATCGTCATTCTCTGTTCAATCTTGATAATATCATTTCTGACTTCACGATGATTTTTTACGGCGATTTCTGCGGCGTGTGAAGGAGTCGAAGCTCGAAAATCCGAAACAAAATCGCTGATGGTAAAATCGGTCTCATGACCTATTGCACTGATTATTGGTAGTTTTGAACCATAGATGGCATCGATGACCACCATTTCATTGAAAGCCCAGAGGTCTTCGATACTGCCGCCGCCTCTACCGACAATCAATAAATCACAAAGTAGGTCTTCATTGGCTTTCTTGATTTGACTGGCAATCGATTCTTTCGCCATCGGACCTTGAACCAAGGCCGGATAAACAATGATTTTAGTCATCGGAAAACGGGTATTGATGACATTGATGATATCTCTTACCGCCGCTCCGGTCGGTGAGGTGATGACACCGACGGTTTTAGGAAACCTTGGTAAGCTTTTTTTATGACTTTGATCGAAATAGCCTTTCTTGCTCAGCTCTTCCTTCAGCTTTTCATAGGCCAAATATAAGTCGCCAATACCGTCCAAATCCATCTTCTGGATATAGATCTGATAAGTGCCATAGGCTTCATAAATCGAGATATAGCCTTCCACGATCACCTTATCTCCGTCTTTCGGATTGAAAGATAGATTCTTGGTGCTGGATACGAACATCACGGCACTGATTTGCGATTGGTCGTCCTTTAAGGTTAAATATAGATGTCCTCGAGAATGACGTTTGAAATTGGAAATTTCCGCCTTTAACAAAACGCTCTGCAGTTCGGTGTCGTTATCAAACTTGAATTTCAGATAACGATTTAAGGCCGTAACTGTCAAATATTGTCTAGCCACTGTGTTTTTCCAGATAGATGCGAATATTTTCGAGAAGGCGGTTATTGAATTTCTTAGCCAAATCGTCATCGAGATTTGAATATATCTTCGTAATTTCCAACGCCTCGTTGATTGCTACTTGATAAGGCGTTTTCAGGTATTTCATTTCATAGGTCGCGTAACGAATGATTGCCAGATCGACGTAATTCAATCTGTCAATCGTCCAATTGCTCAAATTGGATGAGATTATCAAATCCAAATCTTGATATTTCTCGCGCAAGTCGAAAAAAGTCTGATTGATTTCAGACGGCATCTCTTCCAAGTTGATTTCTCCACCAAAGATATCTTGATAGATCAATTTGATGATTTCTTCACGAAATGTTCTTTTTTTCATTAGTTGTTTTAAAATCATCACTTAATGGGCCTATTGCTAGATGACTTTTTCCCCTTGCTAATAAAATATTTTATCACAATCCAAACAAAAATTAAAGCAATAAAACTAGATAAGAAAAAAGCATAGTTTCCTATGCTTTATTCCTTCTGTACAAAATCGCTTCATAAGGCTTAAGCTTCATTGTTTCCTTAAGTTCAACCCTATCGCCATAGAAATATTCAAACCCTGTCAAAGATACATCTTTTAAGGAGATTTCGATTTCATAATCCCTGAAATTGGCAATCATTAAATAATCTTTATCTTTACCCTTATTGATGTAACAATAACTTTCATTATCATCGATATTGATAAATTCAATTTTACCAAAAACAATGTTCTTGGCGTCAGTTACACGGTGTTTTAAGATAAAACGATAAGTATTCAGGATCGAATTTTCGTCATTTTCCTGATTTTCAACATTTATTGTCTCATAATTGTAGTTGGTCTTGATCCAAGGTTCAGCTTTGGAAAAACCGCCATTAATGGAATTGTTCCATTGCATCGGTGTTCTTGCGTTGTCTCTTGAACGGTCAACTATTGCCTTTAATGCTTTTTCCTTGGTTGCGCCATTACCAATCATGTTGTTATATTCTGTAAAGACTTCCACATCCCGAAAATCAGAGATATCGTCATATAAAACATTTGTCATGCCGATTTCTTCACCTTGATAGACAATTGCCGTGCCAGGCATGAAATATAACGTCATCGCCAACATTTTGGCAGATTTTTCCCAGTATTTTTCAGTGTTGCCATAATGTGACACGACTCGCGGTTGATCGTGGTTATGCCAATAGATCAAGTTAAATCCTTCATTGCCCACAACCTTGTATTGATGTTCATAACTTTTCTTGATGTCGGTAACCCTGAGTTCGGTTTTCGACCACTTGCCGGTAATTGCTGGTTCAGTATAACCTGTATCTGCCCAACAATGACCGAAATGAATCAAGAGATTGAATTCATGGGAATTGAAACCAACATACTTTCTGACCTCTTCTTTTGAAGCTCCGCCCGATTCGCCCAAGGTCAAGAGATTGTATGGTTCAAACAACTCCATGGCCAATTCCTTGATGTATTCATGGTGTTTTGGCAAAGAAGAGAAATTTTCATATCCCGGCATACCGTCGGGAAAATCCCAATTCTTTTCCAGATGATTGGCAGCGTCGACCCTGAAACCGTCTATTCCTAAATCGATCCAATATTTGATGATTTTTTTCATGTCGTTCTTCATGTCTTCATTGCGCCAATTCAAGTCCGGCATTTTCTTGGAAAAAATATGAAGATAATATTCATCGGTAGCTTCATTATAATCCCAGGTCGGACCACCAAACCAACTGATCCATCTTGTCGGTCTCATCATCAAGCCGTTCTTATCACGTTTTCCTTTTTGCCAAATGTAATAATCGTGATATTTATGATGGAGAGGATGGGCTGGATCTTTAGCAATCTTGAACCATTCATGTTCATCGGAAGTATGATTCAAAACCAAATCAACCAGAACTTTCATATCCAATTTCCGAGCTTTTTCAATCAATTGCTTAAAGCTCTTGATATCGCCATAATCAGGACTTACTGAATAAAAATCCCTGACATCGTAACCATTGTCGTCCATTGGGGAGTCATAATGAGGCGATATCCAAATCGTCTCGATACCGATGCTTTTGAGATAAGGCAGTTTTTCCGCCACTCCCAGCAAATCGCCAATGCCGTCATTGTTTGAATCATTGAAACTCCGTAAATATATTTGATATATATTAGTGGTCATCCACCATTTTTTTTGCATTACTTTCCTCCACTTTTCAACAGTTTTAAACTGTCGATTTTTGCATATGCCTCACCCATTACGAATTTGATGGACTTTTCAGTCAAGAAACTCTTGGTCAAACCCGTTTTTTGATGGTCAAAGATCAATGTCAAATTCTTTTCCTTCGCTATCTTCAAGAAATGATCAAAACCTTCCGCCATTGCTTCTTCACTAGTAAAAATCAAGAATTCCACCTGGTTCAAATCAGTTATGTTACGAAAAGCAAAGTTTTTGAAAACATTGAAAAAGACCAATCTTTCTTTTGGTAATTCCATTATATCCAAAGAACGATATTCTTCATAATCGATTGCATAGATTATTTCCGAATTATTAAAACTCTTTTGATTCAATCGCTTTTTCATCTCTTTGAAAGCATCCTTGTCAAGCAAGGTCTTAAGTGATACCTGAAAGATGAATTTAGCCTTGACATTGGCCAGTTTGACTTCTTTTACCAAAGTCTTGATCAACAGCTGGTCCCATTCGCTTTCCAAATTGTTGGCTTGTAAAACTCGCTTTAATGAAGCCTTGTTGCCAAGCAACACTCGGTGCAGGATGTCGACGAAGAGATATTCGTAGCTCGATGTTTGCCAATCCACGACAAATTGATAGGATAAACGGATATTGTTCTCCAACAATATCTTCTTGGCATTGACAAGAATGGTCTTGGCAACTTCCTTATTGGTCCGATAAGCTTTGCTGTCAGCTAAAAATCTGATATCGGAAGTTGTCAAACTATTCAAGTATTTCAAATCTTCCAAATCCGTTTTGGTTATCTGGTCTTGAATGTTGATTTGTGAGACCCTGATTTCAATTCGTTCATCAAGACTCTTGATTAATTCGTCGTAAATGCGTTTACTGATGCGTTTATCCTTGGTCTTAAGCAACAGGTAAAAATTATCCAAACCTTCAAGATAAAGATTTTGAAAGTAGTTCCTGGAACTTTCCTTCAAGGTGTGGTAGATAAGTTCTATTGTTTCATCATACCTTGTATAGGTATAATCCCTGAAGAAATCATGATAATTCCGGAGATTGAACATCATTACCGACAAATCATCCTTGATGACTTCTTCCGTGATGAATTTATAATCGTAAAATTTAGTTGTTACTTTCTTTTCTTCCCTAATTTCTCCTAAGAGGTAAAGATCCATTTCATCTCTAAAAATCTTGAAATTGATGGTTTTGATCTTTTCTCCCTGATATTTAAGTGTAAGCGAATCCTTGCCCAACAATTCATCAACATAAACGTTCTTGACTAAGCGGCTCTGGAAGTCTTCCATGGCCAAATAATTTTTTTCAGTTTCCAATAATACTTTCGCTGCTTCATTCAGCAGTCTCAAGTTGTTTTCTTTCAAAAGGATCAAGGCCAGATTTTCTTTTTCCAGGATAAAAGTCAGATTTTTCAAGAGATTATCCCTGGTCTTGTTCTCGTTAAAATCCTCTATTAACTTGTTTGTTATGACAGTTGCATAATCAAAGATTTTTTTGGCATTGTAAAAATCGGTAATAGAAAGATAAAAGACCAGATAATCAAAATCTTTCATCTTCTTGACCAAGATATACTTCGTCTTTTCCGTCAAAAACAGATCATTGGTAAAAGTTGAGATGATTTCACCATCATATACTTCCCGGTATTCCTGAGCCACCAAATCAGCATAGACATTCTTGTCACCATCTGCTAAATCGACGGTTCTTTCCAACAATAAACCTTTGGTATAATGATTGATCTTGATTTTACCGTCCGCTAATTTTACCTGGACAAGCTTCTCAAACAGTTTGAGATAATCGATTTCCTTGAAGACGGTCTGGATTATCTCTCTTTCCTTGGTAAAACGCAAACTATAATTATTGTCGATGAATCTAAGGATGAAATCATGGACATTGACGAATCTATAGGTATTTTCCTCAATCTCCTTGATTAAAGCCGTTATAATAGCTTCATCACTGCGGTTATTCAGTTTCTTCATCAACTTTATGGCCGCCTGATAAAAAGCCAAACGGGACTGTCTCGATAAAACCCGTTTCATTATCGGCAGATGTTTTTGATAGAATGAATAGGCTTCAGCCGGTTGATTAAGCGCAATTTGAATATTGATGTAACGGTCAAGGTAACGATATTTGTTATTGGTCTTGATGAAGTAATCCTCATAAACCGCTAAGGCTTTCAAATAGTTTTTTTCATGCATCAACAAATCGCATTCAGCCAATAAAAAGGCATGATTCTTCTTGGTTCGGTCAAAGAAAACAGCTTTTTCATAATGCTTCTTGGCCGCCTCATAATTTTCGATTTTTAGATAAAGCATCGATAACTTCAAATATTTGTTGACAAGATTCTGATTGGAAATACTATCCTTGATATTTTCGAGGATATTAATCGCCTCTGAATTGTCATTCAATCCTTCGTAAGCCACTGCGTAATAGAACTTCTGCATCAGGAAATCCGATTCTTTATCGATTAAATCAACTCGATGATCTAGAACTTGTTTCAACATGACAAAATCTTCAATCTTCAAGAGCACTGTAAGCAGTTTATTGGCAACTTGTAATCTGGTTTCTCTACCTGTCAGAAAATCGTCTTCTAAAGCATTGGACAAGACTTTGACAATTTGATCATACTTTTTTTCTTGGGTCAAAAAGTTAACAAAATCAAAAATTAATTCCAAACGTAAAGAACTATCGTTTTTGATATCCGCTAGTGCTTTTTCATATTTTTCACTGGATGGTGATTTTTTCAGTTCTGATAGTAGTGAAGAATTATCCATACTTACCTTGTTTTCTCTAATTTATTGATTAGATTGCCATATATGTTATAGATACTAAGTTCAATTTTATTCTTTTCGAGTTCAACTACCGCAAAAGTCGGATTTTCATTGGAACGCCAACTGGATAAACTGCCGGGATTCAAAAGAATCACTCCAGCTTTTTCTTCCAAAAAGGAGCGATGGGTATGACCAAATGCAACTAAATCATAATTATTGTTGCGGGCTTTTTCCAAAAGCATCGTAACTCCACTTTTGACATGATAGAGATGTCCATGGGTAAAATAACACTTCCATCCCTCAAAATCAAAATCAAGTTCATAAGGAAATTTCGGTTCAAAAGGATAATTGCCCTTGACCCCAAAAATCTCCAAATCACTCAACTCTTTTTCTTTCATCTCCGAATCTCCCAAGGAGATGATACGATCGAGCGGTTGATAGCGTTGGATGATTCGCGGTAAATTGTCTTTTTCGCCATGATTGTCGCTAAAAATCAGAATTCTCATCTAATAAGTCCTTTTTCAGTTTTTCGATTGCTTTACCCCGGTGTGATACCAAGTGTTTTTCATCCAAATTGAGTTCGGCATAGGTTTTGTCCAAACCATCCACCAAAAATAGCGGATCATAACCAAATCCGTTACTGCCTCTTTTTTCTTCTATGATTTTCCCCAAGGTTCTTCCTTCATAGATACGGATGTCTTGAGGTGAAAGATATAGACAGATTGAAGATTGAAAATAAGCAGTTCTGTCTTTGGCTGATTTGAGTTTTTCAAGTAATAAGGCATTATTATCTTCATCAGTCTGGCTTTTTGAGAAACGTTTGGATTTCACTCCCAATTCGTTCCTTAAAGCATTAACTACCAAACCGGAATCATCCGCAATCACCGGTCGGTGATAGATGTCATAAAGAGGCTTGGCCTTTAGTATGGCATTTTCTGCGAATGTCAAAGCATTTTCCTCAATTTCCAAGTCAATCCCCAAATCGATAATGGAAATGATTTTAAAGTCCTTCAAAGCATTTTGATATTCTTTTATTTTGCCAGGGTTCTTGCTGGCAATGATAATTTCTTTTTTCATAAGTAGTAAAAAAAGTTAAGAAAAAATTCTTAACTTATCCCACAAACTTCTTCTGTTTCAACCATTGCGTAAACTTTTCAATCAAGTCGTTACGGCCTACCAGAAGAATCTCATCATCATTTTCAAAAGGTGTTTGGGAAGAAGGGATCATAATTTGGTTGTTTCTTCTAACCGCCACTATGTTTACTCCGAAATTTCGGCGAATATCCAGTTCCAAAAGATTCTTGCCAATCATCCTCTTTGTCACTTCGGTAGAAATGAAGGAATAGTCCTTGTCCAACTGTAAATACTCCAAAAAATTACCGGATATCAAGATGGTTGCCAAACGTTTTCCGGTATCTTGTTCCGGCCAAACCAAATGTTCTTTGTCAACCCCTAACTTTTCCACGACTCTGGCATGGTACTCGCTTTGCACCTTGACATAGACTTCTTTTACACCTAAATCCTTCAAAATCAAAGTCGTCAAGATTGAATTGTCGACGTTCATGCCGGTAGCGACGATTACCGTATCATAGTTGGCGATGCCAATTTCCTTCAAGGCTTCTACGTCAGTAGAATCCAAACAAACGGCGTTTGTGACCATTTTTGCTATTTTTTCGATTTTATCGAAATTTTTATCAATAACCAATACGTCTGCTTCCAGTTCTACCAATTCTTCAATTAACGCTAGGCCAAATCGACCGACACCGATAACCGCAAATGATTTTTTTGACATATGCATTACCTCTTTCTTATTCATATTTATTATACTAGACTATCGCATTTTGTCAATGTAGCGCGCTTTAAATATTAAATATTCTTAGTGTACAAAATTGTCGAATTTAGTTATAATGATAATACGAGGTGAAGATAACTATGTATGAACAAGACGATTTATTTGATAAATCCCCCGATTTTACCCAAGAAACAATTACTGAAAAAAAACCTATCTATAATAACGCTCCTCAGGATTTTTATGCTAGATCTAAAGAACTGAGGATTAATTCTTTACTGGTTGCCGTCTATATCGGCGTTCAATTGATTCTCTCCTTCTTTGCCGGCATGTACGTCGATGCCACTTATTCTTATCTAGAAGAAGCTCTTAACAATGTGGAAGAGACTGTTACTGTAGATTTTTCTATTGCTCCAAATTTGGAAGAATCAACCAAGGAAGATTATCCTTATGTGATTACCATATTCGGAGAATTCAAAAACAATTATGAAAGAGAAATTCCTGAATTTTATGTTGATATTGAACTGTTCGACATTGGAAACAAGTCGATAGGAATCCATAGTATAAGCCGTAAAGAATTTTTGACTTCACAAACATTTAATTTCAGTGAAGAAGTTCTTTCATCTGCTGAAGTTATCACCTACACCAAACAAATCTCCGCAGCTCCGCCAACACTCATAACCAATGGCATCTATCTATTGATTACCGTTGTTATCGGCATCAGTCTGGTATTGATTGACAAGGAAAAGTTTATCACTGATTTTAAATCATTTAAAAAGGATTACAAAGGCTACATCACCCAGATGTTCATCGGCTTTTTAATGATTTATGGCGTCTTGATTGCCAGTTCCATGCTCTTATCTTTCTTTGGCATTACCGAAACATCCAACAACGAATTGTTGATTCAACAAATGTTTGACGACAATCCTTATAATTTGGCAATTTTATTCTTCAATTTAGTCATTTTCACACCGGTAATTGAAGAACTAATCTTCAGAAAGGTAATGTTCTCATATTTGGAACCGCGACTAAAACCGGTATTAACCATTATCTTGACCGGTCTGATCTTTGCTTTCATGCATATTCAAGGCGATTACATCCAGATGATTCCTTATGGCGGCATGGGAATAGTATTGGGGTACGTCTATTATAAAAGCAACCGCAACATCTATGCATCTATCGGTTCCCATCTTTTGAACAATCTGTTCAGCTGGTTGGTTTACGTCCTGACGATTTATGGTTTACTGCAACTATAACTAAAAAAATAGGTCTTAAGAAAATTATCTTAAGGCCTTTTTTATTTATATAAAGAAAAGTGACTGAAACCATTAAGGCTTCAGTCAAATCGTTAAACAAAGATTAACGAACTTTTTCTTTTAAAACTTTTCCAGCTTTGAAAGTAGGTGCATTCAATGAAGGAATGTGAATAGTTTCGCCAGTTCTAGGGTCATGACCTGATCTAGCTTTGCGTGATTTAACTTCGAAAGTTCCGAATCCAGTTAAAACAACTTTTTCACCTTTCACTAATGCTTCTTGGATAGCCAATACAGTTGAGTTCAAAGCAGCTTCTGCATCCTTTTTTGATAATTCTGCTAAGTCAGCTATTCTTGCAACTAATTCTGATTTGTTCATATTCTTTTTTCCTCCTTTTAAAGATAGTCCAATTATAAATCTAATATTTCAAAAAAGCAAGCCGTTTAGCGAAAAAAAACACTTTTTTATTAATTTTATTCGCGATTTCGTAAAATAATTGAGATTGGAGTGCCAAAAAGGTCGAAATTCTCACGTAAACGGTTCTCCAAGAAGCGTTCGTAAGAAAAATGCATGGCATTGGTATCATTGACAAAAAGCACGAAAGTAGGGCATTTTATCTTGACTTGAGTTGCATAGAACACTTTTAGGCGTTTTTGATTATGTTCCTTCGGCGGGGTGACGATCATCGCTTCGGAAATGACCTCATTCAACAACGAAGTGTTGACGCGTCGGGAATAATTCTCATAACATGTCTTTAGTAAAGGAAAGAGCGTATGAATTCGCGATTTGGTTTTAGCAGATAAAAAGACAATGGGAATATAGGAAAGGAATCTAAATTCATTCCTGATTTTTTCTTCCCATTCATGCATGGTTTTATCAGTTTTCTCGATGGCATCCCATTTATTGACGACGATGATGATTGACTTTTTCATGTCAAGTGCGTAGCCAGCAATATTTTTATCAGTAGCGACAATTCCCGTAGTCGCATCAAGCATCATCAGACAGATATCACTTCTGTCAATGGCTTGCATCGCTCTCAAATTGGCGTACTTATCGATGTTTTCGTAAATCTTTCCTCTTTTTCTCATCCCGGCGGTATCGATAACGACGTATTTTTCACCGTCAATCGTAAAAGGCGTATCGATGGAGTCAGTGGTTGTACCTTCGATATCGGATACAATTACTCTTTCATATCCCAATAATGTATTTGTCAAAGAGGACTTTCCGACATTAGGTCTACCGATAACGGAAATCCTGATGGTTTCTTCATCATAATCATCAGCGCTTTTTTCCGGAAGATGACTAATGATTTCATCCAACAAGTCACCGATGCCTATACCATGAATTGAGGATATGTTCATGATTTTATTGACACCCAATTCATAGAAATCATAGAGATTATCCGCATATTTTTGCGTATCTACCTTATTGACGGCTACAATCACCGGCTTATTTGATTGATAAAGGATCTTCATGACGTCTTTATCACTCGGTACCAAGGAAGTCTTGCCATCAACGACAAAAACAATCACATCGGCCTCATTGATTGCGATTTCAGCTTGCGCCTTGATTTCAGTTAAAAAAGGTGCATCGTTTATCTCGATGCCCCCTGTATCAATGACGGTAAAATTTCTGTTCAGCCAAGATGCTTGCGCGTAGATACGGTCACGCGTAATTCCTGGTTGGTCATCAGTTATTGATTTTCTTTCGCCGACTATACGGTTGAAAAGCGTTGATTTACCGACGTTCGGTCGACCAACGATCGCTACAACTGGCAACACATGAATCACCACACTTTATTTTTTATAATTTTTTAATAATTCAGCCATATTTTGATTTGAACTGACGTTTTCCTGAAGTTGATTTTCGTATTCAGCACGGTTTTTCTTTTCTTGGATGCTCTTTAAAGAAACGGTAAGTTTCCAATCTTTAGGGAAGAAATCCAATACTTCTACTGTAATGATGTCATTTACTTTCAAAACGTCTTCAACTCGATTGACTCTTTCAGTTGATATTTCTGAGATTGGCAAATAGCCTTCAACTTCTTCAACACCGACAATAGCGCCTTTTTCTTCAATTCTCAAGACTGTAGCTGAGACATGTTCGCCTTTTTTAAGTTTCAAATCAGCCCATGGATTGTAATCCAAATGCTTTTTTGAAAGGGTGAATTGTTGTTTTTTCTTGTCGATAGAAGTTATCTTAACTTCCAAAGTATCGTTGACTTCAACAGTTCCTGCCAAGTTTTCATTAGGGTTCCAGGAATAGTCAAAACGGTTAAGCAATCCTTTAACTTCTTTTTCAATTTCCAGCAACATCCCGAATTGCATCTTCTTGATGATTCTTCCGGTAACTTTATCGCCAACTTTATGGTTTTCAAGGAATAAGTCCCAAGGTGTTTTTTGTAATGCTTTCAAAGATAATGAAATCTTCTTGCCCTTGATCTTAATGACTTTAGCTTCCACTTCCATACCGACAGATAAATACTCGTTGACATCTTTAACATGGTAATGAGAAATTTCCGAGATATGAATCAAGCCGTCCAAATGGTCGCTAATTGATGCGAAAGCACCAAAATCAGAAATCCTGGAAATTTTAACTTTGACCAAATCGTCTTCCTTGATTGCATTTAATTCTTCTTTTTCTTGGGCTTTCAAATTTTCATAAACCAATTGCTTACGGTTTACGGTGATTTTATCTCTGTTTCTATCCTTACTTATTTCAATGATTCTAGCCTTGATTGTCTTATTGACTAAATCATCCTTATTGCCATTTTCTTCTTGAATGAAAATCAAACTTTCAGGCAAGAAAGCTTCAATGCCTTTATGGTCAAGAATCAAACCGCCATTGACAGCTTTCTTAACTTTGAAATCAAAATCCTTGCCGACTTCCAAAGCATTTCTCACGCCTTCTTGAAGTTCGTTTCTCAAGATATCAATTCTTGACAAAAGCAACAAATCATTGTCGCCTCTATTGAATTTGGTAACCTTAACCTTGATCTGATCGCCTTCTTTGAGAATATCTTCAGCACTTTCCAGTTTATTCAAACTAAGGTAGTCCTTGTAGATTACACCTTCACAGGCATAGTTGATATCAACCCATACTTCTTCCTTGCCTACCTTAACAACCGTACCAGTGACTATGTCTCCTACTTTAGGGGTATACATTCTGTTTTCGCTATACATGTCTTGCATACTAATTCTCTCCTTCGTTAACTATCTCCATAAATTTTTTGTATAATAAATCGCTTACTTCGTCAATGTTCTTGTCGGAAGTATCGATATATATCGCATCCGCTGCTTGTTTTAAAGGGTTATACTTGCGACTGGAATCATATGCGTCGCGTCTTTGAATGTCATTTTCCAAATCCTTGAGATTGACTTTGTTCCCCAAAGCCACCAACTCGTCAAATCTTCTCTTAGCCCTGACTTCAACTGAAGCCGTCAAAAAAACTTTCAATTCAGCTTCTTTAAGTACCACTGTACCAATATCACGTCCATCCATGACGACATTGTTATTGGCAGCGATTTCCTTTTGCAGGCGCACCAATTTGTTTCTTACCGGTATATGTGAGGATACCAAGGAAACATTATCGCTGACTTCCTTAAGGCGGTTCAAACTGGTCATATTGACTGAATCCATATAGAGTTCACCATTTCTGAATTCAAAGTCGGTCGAGTCCAGAAAATCAAAAGCTTCAGGATCGTTAAGGTCCACTTCCAAGCTTAAGGCTTTATATGTTGTTGCTCGATACATGGCACCAGTGTCGATATAGACATATCCAAGTCTTTTTGCCAGAGTTTTCGCTACCGTCGATTTTCCCGCTCCTGCAGGACCGTCAATAGCTAAAGCGTGATAAACCATCAAAGATACCTCCTATAACCTTTAAACATTATACCATATTTTTATAATTTAACCACAAAATTGTTTAGTAGTTTTACGATTTTTTTCCGATTATTCGGCCGACATCACTTGTTGTTGGCCAAATTATAAAGCGTTTTGATTTCATGCGGTTTCAAGACGCGATATTGACCTTCGAAAAGGCCGTCCAAAGTGATTGAACCATAACGAATCCGCTTCAATTTCAAGACTTCATGACCCAAAGCCTGAAACATGTTTTTTACCTGATGATACTTACCTTCAGTGATGATGATATGAAGGTAAGTATTTTCTTTCTTATCATCATATTTAACGTCTTTGACTTTGGCTGGTTGATATTTCTCTTCGCCTACCGTTAAACCCCTAGCCAGTTTATAAGATGACTCTTTTCTTAAAAGTCCCGAAATTTTAACATAATACTCTTTTTCTATCTTATATCTTGGATGCATCAGCATATTGGCAAAATCACCATCATTGGTCATGATTAAAAGCCCTGAGGTATCATAATCAAGGCGACCAACCGGAAACACTGTTTCTTTTTCATGGATCAAGTCCACCACGGCGTCACGGTTGAATTGATCGTCAGTTGTCGAGATGACGCCACTTGGTTTATATAAAACAAAATATACCCGTTCCTGAACGAGTACTTTTTTTCCATCCACTTCAATTTCATCGGTAACTTGAGCTTTTGAACCCAATTCCTTGACAATAACGCCATTGACCTTGACTTTTCCCGCTAAAATCAGCTCTTCAGCTTTTCTTCTCGAGGCAACTCCGGTCTTGGCAATTAATTTTTGCAATCTTTCCATATTAACTCTTTTCTATTGATTCTATCATTTACTTTAAAAAAGTGAGGTAGTTAAAAACCTCACTTATTCTTCGTTTTCAATTACATTAATTTTTAGTAAAACTGATTTTATTCTTCGTTTGGTCACTGCGAGAATCTTGAAGACCAATACTGCCTTGTCTTCCTTGATCAATTCGCTTAACTCGTCATATTCCTGATTGTAGCGAACTTCGTACTCAACTTCTTCATCAACTTCAGGAATATCCTGGAACATTTCGAATAACCAACCACCGACACTGGTCGAATCGGAAACAGGAGGTTTACCCAGATTCAAAGCTTCAAACAAGTCTTCAACATCATAATCGGCATTGATGAGATAAGTAAAATCGTCTTTTTTGATAATCGGTTCATTGACGTCATCATGCTCGTCATAAATTTCTCCGACCAACTCTTCCAAAGCGTCTTCCATCGTCACGATGCCGTCAACGCCGCCGTATTCATCGACCACAATCGCCAAATGTTGGTTTTGTGTCTGTAAAAGTTCAATTAAGGCATCGACCTTGGTCGAAGCCGGAATGAAAAGCGGTTGACGAATCATTCTTCTTAAATTGATGTTTTGTTCCTTGATTAATTTGGTATAAAAATCTCTTTCCGAGAGAATACCGATGATGTTATCGGTATTGGTGTCATAGACTGGTAAACGGGAAAACTTATTCTTGAAGAAAGTTTCCGTAATTGTCTTTACGTCATCATTAATCTCAACTGCAATCATATCGACCCTTGGCGTCATTATTTCTTCCACGGTTATTTCCGATAAATCCAAGACTTTCTGTAACATGTCAGCTTCTTCACCATCAATCGAACCCTCTTCTTCCATGGTATCGATAATTGTTTCCAAATCGCTTTCGGTAACCGAGATTCTGTTGTCAGAATCGATTCTTTTCATTACGGAACGGTTCAAAAGCAAGAATGGATAAGTAATCGGGGTTAAGAGTTTAATGAGCAGGTAGATGATTTTTGACTCCCATAAAGCGATTTTCTCAGCGTTGTGCTTAGCAACAGATTTAGGTAAAATCTCGCCAAAAATCAAAATTACGATTGTCATAACTCCTGTATTCATCAAAGTGATGATGGTATTTTGAGTTTCAGGGTCTTGAATATTAGTAAAGATACCCTTGAACAAAATCACACTGACAGTGGCTAATGCAATATTAGCTAAGTTGTTGCCAACCAAAAGTGTGGTTAAGGTCTTGTCGAAATTATCGACAATCCACAAGGCTTTCTTAGAACCTGGTTTTTTTAATTCGACTAAAGTTTTCATTCTCAGTCTACCGACTGAGGAATAAGCAGTTTCGGTCATTGAAAAGAAAGCTGATATCAATAGCAACCCGATCATTAAGACAATTAATGACGGACTAAAGGTTATCGCTCCAAATGACAGCCACGACTGACTAACTTCCAAAAAAAATCACTCCCTTATTTCGCTCTGGTATCGTATTTACCAGTTACGGTGGACACAACTATCTTTTCGCCTTCATTGATGAATAAAGGTACTGATAATTTTAGTCCGGTATTTGTTAAAGCTTCTTTAGTGGCGTTTGAAGTAGTATTTCCCTTCGCTCCACCTGCAGTTTGAACAACTTCTAATACCACTTTTTCCGGCAATTCGATTCCTAAGATCTCATGTCCGTAAGAAATGATGATGATAGTCATGCCTTCAATCAAATAGTAAAGTTGATCCTGCAATCTTGATTCATGAAGCTCTATTTGTTCATATGTTTCCATGTTCATGAAAACATAACTTTCTCCACTTTTGTAAAGATATTGCATTTCCAGTTTTTCAATCAGGGCAGTTTCAATCTTGATACCGGCATTGAAAGTCTTGTCAATAACCGCACCTGTTCTTAAATCTCTTAATTTTGTTCTGACAAAAGCTCCACCCTTACCAGGTTTAACATGTTGGAATTCGATGACTTGATAGATGCTATCTTCGTACAAGATCGTTACTCCAGTTTTAAAATCATTACTTGTAATCATAGTTTCACTCCTAATTTATTATATAACAAAAGATATTATATTACAAAATTGTATTATTGACAATAGATTTCATCTCTACTATAATATTTATGACTGAAAAATAAGAGGTGGTCATACCATGTTTCTAACAGAATTCAACATTAGTGAGTATTTAATACCGATTGGTTTAGGTGTAACAATCGGACTTGTCATCGCCTTTTGGCGTAACTCAAGAGGTTTGAAAGTTACTTATCTTTCCCCAGAAGATTTTCGCGCCAATATGCGCAAAGGTCAACTTATTGACCTCAGAAGCAAGGACGATTTTGCCAAGGAAAGAATAAATGGCAGCCGTAATTTTCCTAAAAGAGAAATTTTAGCCAATCTTCATCAAATCAGACCTGATCAACCAGTATTCCTTTACGGTGATAATGATAAGGGACAAATCGTCGCCGTCGGCAGAAAGTTGATGAAAAAAGGCTTCCGTCCCGTATACGTTCTTACCGGTGGTTTTACCGAGTGGCCATATCCCAAAAAATAAAGAAGTTGAAGAAAATTCAACTCCTTTTTTTTATGTATTCTTTGACTTCTTGGATGGTTTTATCGAAGTTTTCCAGATCTACTTTAAACCAGACCGCATTCATCCTGTTTCTAAACCAAGTCAATTGTCTTTTGGCATAACGTCTGGAGTTTCTCTTAATCAAGACCAATGCTTCTTCTAAAGTTGTTTCACCCCGAAAATAGGGGAAAAGTTCCTTATAACCGATCGCCATGGTCGCTTGCGAGAATATTCCTTGATCATAAAGTGACTTCACTTCTTTCAATAAACCCTCATTAACCATATCCATGACTCTATTATCGATTCTTTCATATAGTTTTTCACGTTCAAGGTCAAGACCAATAACCAGAACATTTGGATAATATGGATTGATTTCTTCTTGAAAATCATCATTTTCTTTTTCCAGAGCTCGTAAAACTCTTCTTCTATTTGCCAAATCAGTATTTTTTGCCAGTTCCGGTTTCGTCTTTTTCAATATTTCCACTAACATCTCAGTGGTAAATCCTTCGTATTTCTTGGTCAAATCGTCGTTTCGGGAGGGACCGGGGAATTTGTAATCGAAAAGAATCGAGCTGAGATATAAACCACTGCCGCCCACTATAATCGGCAGTTTGTTTTTTTTCGTTATCTCTTTGATTTTTTCTCTGACTATTGTCTGATAATCAACCACACTCGTCTCTTCATGAGGATCAAGCATGTCCAATAGATGATGCTTTATTCCCTGTTTTTCTTCTTCCTTGATTTTAGCGGTACCGATATCCAAGCCCCGATAGAACTGCATGGCGTCACCATTGATGATTTCACCAGAAAATGCCTGGGCAAGTTCTAGGCTTAGTCTTGTCTTTCCCACGGCAGTGGGTCCGACAATCATAATCAAGTCAAACATCATAACACCCGGTTAAACCAATACTCAATTGTTCGATGTTTGAAATCGACGATAATCGGTCGACCGTGAGGACAGGTATAGGGTCTATCGCATTTCCTGAGATCATTCAACAATTGATTAGCTTCAAGGGCACTGATATAATGATTGGCTTTCAGGGAATGCTTGCAGGCCAATAGTTTGGCCAATTCGTCTATCATTGTTTTTTGATTGATCAAGTCTTCACCAATCAGACTTTCAATCATTGCCTCAAGATAGATTTCCTCATAATCAGTAGGGAACCAGTTCGGAATTTTATGAACCGTGACATGGTTATCACCCAAATCCAGCTCAACTCCCAAATCAACGATATTCTTTTGATACATTGGTAATTTAATCAGGATTTCGTTGCTTAAGAGGACTTTCAAAGGTACTAACAAATCTCTTGACTCTTGATGGGAAACGCTCCATTTGGCCAAGTATCTTTCGTACCTGATTCTTTCTGCCGCTGCGTGCTGATCGAGCAAGAACAAGCCCTGTTCATTTTGAAACAAAAGATAAGTTCCGGCATACTGGCCGATATAATCCATATCGGGAATAATCTTTCTTGATTCATGTTGTTCTTCAAGTTGATCGGCGAAACTTTCTTGAATTTTAAGTTCAACTTGTTCACTAGGTTCTTCAGAATAGAATGATATTTTTGTTTGCGTATGTTCACTAGGTTTTTGATAGATGTTAGTTACTTCCAATTTTTCTTTCAAGGATTTCTTGATTAGTAAAATCAATCGATCCTTCTCGGAAAACTTGATTTCCTGCTTGCGCGGATGAATGTTGACATCAATCAGGATTGGATCAACTTCGATATAGATGATAGCCACTGGATAACGGTTCTTTGGTATCAGCTGATCATAACTCTCCACAAAAGCATTGACGATGTCTTTGTCATTGATGATCCTATTGTTACATACAACGTTGATGTAGTTGCGATTGGAACGATTGATGATAGGATTGGTAGTGTAACCGCTGATTTGATAATCGCGATTCTTGGCTTCGAAATATATCAAGGATTTAGCCACTTCAAGCCCATAAATCTGAGCCAGGGTATTGGTAACGGAATCGTTTTTATTGGAGACGAAAATGACTTTGCGATCATTTGTCAGTCTGAAGGAAACATGAGGATTTGCCAGGGCAAAACCATTGACCAAGGAAACGATGTTTGCGAGTTCATATTGTGGTGACTTTAAGTATTTGAAGCGGGCAGGAGTTGAATAAAAAAGTCTGGTAACTTCAACCTGGGTGCCCTTGTTTAAACTAGTACTTGATTTTTCAATCAGTTTTCCGTCTTGAATAGTTATACTAATGCCTTCTTCACCGATCGAGGTACTTAACTCAACTCTGGCAATGGAAGCGATTGAAGGCAGAGCTTCACCTCTGAAACCCAAGGATTGAATCCGGAATAAATCATTAACAGTCGCAATTTTTGAAGTTGCATGTCTTTCAAATGCCAAAAAAGCGTCTTCTTCATCCATGCCTGAGCCATTGTCAGTCACTTTGATAGACGTCATTCCTGATTCGACCAGATCGATATCGATTCTGTCAGCTTCGGCATCAAGTGAGTTTTCCACTAATTCCTTGACGACGTTCGCTAACTTTTCAATAACCTCTCCTGCCGCAATCTTATTGGCAATGTTTTGATCCAAACGCTTGATGAATCCCATAATTTATTCCTTTTTCCTGTCGA
>JAVEWC010000043.1:0-4939 GCA_034004745.1 Candidatus Izemoplasmatales bacterium
TATCGTTTCTTCAATATAAAGTTACCACGCTGGTTAAGCATAGAATATTGGTTTTTCTTCCCAACTTACCTTTTGATGCAAAATCTTTGTCGAATCATGTATGGAAGTTCATGTAACACTAAAATAAGAGATTATGATAAATTATCAATTGATGACACTCACAACTTTGGTTTCATAGACCGTTTTGTAATTACAACTAATGCCTTAAATGAAAGATACGAGCAAACATTGATTAGAAGTGATGCTTTGATATATGCTTTTTTCATTACTGCAACCTTAATATTTATGTTGCTGAAAGTGCTATGATTAGATAGATAGATTTTTTGGAGGATTTAGATATGACAGATTTTATATTTTATTTGATTCTTGGTTTGGTTTTGATTGATATTGTCATGGAGTTGGGATTGTCTTTGCTTAATTATGGCTATCGCAATGTTGACATTCCGATACAACTCGAGGATGTTTATGATCATGATGAATATCTACGGTGGAAAAATTATTACATGGAAAATTTCCGCTTGAATTTCATTGTTTCGCTTATTAAGTTTTTTGTCGTTTTTTCTCTCTTGCTTTCTCCATCATTTATTTATTTGAATAATTGGATAAAAACCATAACAACAGATATCAGCTTTCAAACAGTCATGTTTCTAGGTGCTTACTATTTGCTGTTCTTTGCGATTAATCTTGTCAGTTCATATGTTTCAATTTTTAAAATTGAAAGTAAATACGGTTTCAATAAGATGACAAAGAGTTTGTTTATCAGCGATAAAATCAAGAATTTGATTTTGACAGCTGTATTTTTTGGTTCTGCAATATATGGGCTTATGACATTATATTTGACTACAGGCAAATTGTTTTTTGTTCTGGCATGGACGATTATCAGTTTATCTGTGATTTTAATTAATTTAAGTTATACCAAAATAATCATTCCTATTTTTAATCGATTAAGACCTTTACAAGAGTCTTCCTTAAAAACCGCCATAAACGAATTTGCTAAAAGTGTTGGCTATGAAGTGACCAAAATTTCTGTTATGGATGCCAGCAAGAGATCAACCAAACTGAATGCGTTTTTCTCGGGTTTTGGCAAGGCTAAACGGATTGTTCTTTATGACACCTTAATTGAAAAATTGAAAGAAGAGGAAATAGTTGCGGTTTTAGCTCATGAAATTGGTCATAATAAGTATCGCCATACTGTTTATAACTTGATGATGACTTTAGTGGTAATTTCCATATACATTTTAGGATTACTGTTGTTTTTTAATAATGATGTTTTTTCAAGAGCCTTTGGTTTCCAAAACATAAATTACGGTTTTAGTGTCGTCATATATCTATTGAGTCTATCGCCGATTGTCATGATTTTTGGTTTACTTACAAATTACATTTCCCGATATTTTGAATATCAAGCCGATGCTTTTGCCGCAAACAATTACTCTTCTGAACAGATGATCAATGCTTTGAAAATTCTCAATCGTGAGAACTATTCCAATCTAACTCCGCATCCGCTTTATGTTAAATTTTACTATTCTCATCCGACATTACTGGAAAGAATTAATCATATAAAAGCGCTAAAAAAAGACAAATCCAGTTGATTTGTCTTTTTTAATAATTGATTATTTTTTCATCATTAAGTCCAGGATTACCCGATCAGTATCTCTCATGCCTATCGATGCAATTTTGCCGATAGCTAGAATTGTTTCATCAGCGCTGTTTTTTATAATTCCGGTAAGTGGGTTATATTGATGATTCTCCATAGCGAGAAAATGACCGAGAATTGCAGCATCCAAACCAGTAGCAATTTTTGAAGCGCAAGATGGTTTTGCACCGTCGCAAACAACTCCTGAAACATTTGCTAAAGCATTGGTTATAGTCATCTTTATCTGGTTTAAATCTCCACCTTTTAAATAAGTGAAAGTCGCGCCAGAGGAAACGGAAGCACTGATTGCACCACAGAAAGCTGATAATCTACCGATGAAACTTTTTTGATAGATGGTGAGCAAGTTGGAAAGAACTAAAGCGCGATAGAGTTTTTCTTTTCCCAATCTTAAGTGACGACTATATAAAATCACAGGAATCGAAGTTGTCAACCCTTGATTGCCGCTACCGGAGTTTGTAATTACCGGAAGCGCACAACCACTCATTCTGGCTTCAGAAGCAGCGGCAGTGTATGCTTTTATTCGAGTGAATATCGACTGATCATTCTTAAGTAGTGTTTGTCCAATCGAAACACCAAAGTTTTCTGTCAGTCCTTTTTTAGCAATAGTCATGTTATATTTTATTTGTTTATCAAGTAAATCCTTGATCAAATCAATTTCAATCGTTTCAGTGAACTTAAGAATGTTCTCTACTGTTAAATTTGACCGATCGGATTCAACGCCAAAGTATTCTTCATTACTTGAATCCTTTTCATATATTACCATATCATTTTTTACTATTTTTACGATATTCGTATGAAGATTCTTTATTTCGATAATAATTTTATCGGTTTTGGACCAAGCCTTGAAGAAAAAATGAAGATTTAAGTTTGTCTCCAATAATTCAACTTTAACGATATTCTTCAGCAACAATTGGTTTATCACTTTCAAGTGTTTAGGTTTGATATTGTTGATGACTTCAAGTTCAAGACTAGAATCCCCACCTACCATACCGGCAATAGCGCTCGCTTCTATGCCAACCAAATTATTGGTGTTGGGCACGGTTACACACCGAATATTCTTGATTAAGTTGCCAGATGCTAAAATTTCTACTCCCATAGGAATTTCACCCAGAAGTTCTCTGGCTTTAGCTCCAGCAAATGCAATAGCTATCGGTTCCGTGCAACCTTTTGCCGGAACTAGCTCTTCTTTTAAAATACTAAGAAACTGATCTTTAAATTGACAATCCAATGTGTTTACCTCGTGTATTGTATATACTAGAGTAATCTTAACATAGGATGCATAAATTATCAAGAAGTCCTTAAATCACCTTTTGTTTATCTTTAAAAATTTCCTAATTGTGATATAATGGATAAAGAACTTAATTACAAGAGGTGGCCATGGTGACAGTGGGATTCAGTGTTATTTTTATTGGTGTTATAATCGTCGCAGCAATAGTGGTATTGATTGCTTTATTTGCTGGCAAAAACAAAAATGACGATTCAAGTGATTCAGGCAAATTATTATAGGGGAATTAGATGATGAATAGATATCATGAAATAGCGGAATTGATTTTTCCGGAGATTAAAATAACAACAGCGGATTTAGAAAAACAATATCCGCCAAGAAATTTGGAACCAGAAGCGATAGTTACTCGTTTCGCTCCATCACCAACCGGTTTTTTACATACCGGTTCTTTGTTTACGTCCTTGGTCAGTTGGAGATTCGCCAAACAAACTGAAGGCGTGTTCTTTCTTCGTCTGGAAGACACTGACCAAAAGAGAGAAATCAAGGGGTCTGGTGATAAGGTAGTTGAGCAACTTATGAAATTTGGAATAACCCCGGATGAAAGCTATGTAAATGACGGCGCTTATGGACCATACATTCAATCGGAAAGAAGGTTAATCTATCATACAGTAATTAAAGATATGATTAAAGCAGGTAAAGCTTACCCATGTTTTTGTACCCATGATGAATTAAATGAAATCAGAAAAGAACAAGAAGCCAAAAAAGAGTTGCCAGGTTACTATCATGAATATGCCAAATGCAGATTCCTGAGTGATGATGAAGTAATTGAAAAACTTAAAAATAAAACCGAGTTTGTCATTCGTTTCAAGTCGCTTGGAACCAATGATGAAAAAGTAATTCTTGAAGACGGAATCAGGGGAAAAATTGAATTTCCTAAGAATATCCAGGATGTAGTAATTATGAAATCTGACGGACTTCCGACCTATCATTTCGCCCATGTTGTCGACGATCATTTAATGAGAACGACTCATGTCACAAGAGGAGAAGAATGGATGCCTTCAGCACCAATCCATTTGGAATTATTCGAACAATTAAATTGGACAAAGCCAGTTTTTTGCCATTATCCGGTCATTATGAAGATGGATGGAGATAAGAGGAGAAAACTATCTAAAAGAAAAGACGAAGAAGCTAGCGTTGATTACTTCTTGGAAAAAGGTTATCCAATATCCGGTTTTCTCGAATATTTAATGACACTAGCTAACTCTAATTTTGAAGAATGGCGTTTAACCAACCCCAAAGCTGATATCTTCGAATTCAAGCTTGATTTCCTTAAAATGAGTCTAGACGGAGCTTTATTTGATCTGGAAAAAGTTAAATCAATATCTAAAGAAGTTTTGGGAAACATGAATAAAGATGATTTTGCTCAATCTGCTTTGGATTATGCGCGAAATTACAATAAAGAGTTATATGACTTGATTGTATCTAATCCTGATTACTTCAAGAAAATAATCAATATTGAAAGAGACCAAGAGAAACCAAGAAAAGACTATGAGAAATTCAGTGATGTCTTGCCGATTATAAATTTCATGTATGACAAGTATTTTGACCAACTAAGTAAAGAAATCCAATTCAATCAACGCTTTGATCAAAATCTTTTGATTGACCTTTTAGAAGAATATCGTGATTCTTTCACACTGGATGTTGATCAAGAGACTTGGTTTAATCAAATGAAGGAAATTGCAGTTGGCAGAAATTTTGCTAAACGCGCAAAAGACTATCAAAAAACCCCTGAAAATTATATCGGTCATATTGGCGAATACGCAGAGATAATTAGAATTGCGACTTGTGCAAAAACATCAACACCAAACTTTTACGACGTTTTAAGGATACTGGGAAAAGATAAAATCGTCGCAAGAATTAACCATACCATTGCACTACTGAAAAATTGATATATTGATGTATAAAACGAAGAATTTATTCTTCGTTTTTTTTAATAAAAAATTTATTTGTTTTTTTACATTAATAGTCTTGTTTTTTAAGTCGCCATTCATATATAATGT
>JAVEWC010000043.1:5039-8760 GCA_034004745.1 Candidatus Izemoplasmatales bacterium
ACTACTGAAAAATTGATATATTGATGTATAAAACGAAGAATTTATTCTTCGTTTTTTTTAATAAAAAATTTATTTGTTTTTTTACATTAATAGTCTTGTTTTTTAAGTCGCCATTCATATATAATGTTATTATCACCATCTAATTCATCGGGACGTTTTTCCGGTGAGTTATTTTATTAAATGCTACAACGAAATGCTTGTTAATCTAGATAAATTTTAGGAGGATTGAAATGACAAAATATGTAATCAAACGTAATGGAGTCAAAGAAAAATTTGACATTACCAAAATTGCCAATGCTATGTGCAAAGCCTATACCAGTGTCGGTGAAGATGTATCTTATAAGGAATGTTTGGAGCAAGCTAAATTCATTACTAAAGATATGTTGCAAGGAAATACAGAAATTTCCATTGAAAACATTCAAGACAGCGTTGAACTTTATTTGATGGATACGAAAAAATATGAAACAGCCAAAGCTTATATCAAATATCGTGAAAAACAACGGATTGATCGAGAAAATCCGTGGGACGACAATGATGAAAGACAAGATATGATTTTGCAAAAATACCTTTTTAACAATGAAAGCAAAAAGGATTTTATCAAAAGAATATCTATTCAAAGACCTGCCCTTGAAAAAATATTTCGCCATAAAGAGGCGATATTTGGTGGCAGAAACCTCTATGCCATCGGTAGGGATGGAAATATCACCGGCAGCAATTGTTATGTAACAGAAGATCCTCAAGACAATCTAGAGAGCATATATAAGGTGGATTATCAGATTGCCAGAACCTATAGTTATGGGGGCGGGCAAGGTATGAATTTATCCAACATCAGACCAAAAGGTGCCAAAGTCAACAATAGTTCCAATACTACCCCAGGCGTGATGGTCTTTGCCGAAAAATATTCACACACTACATTAAATACCCAACAAGACAATCGTCGTGGAGCTTTGATGCTGGTCTTGAATATCGATCATCCTGATATTATCGAATTTATCACAACGAAATTAGACCTTAATAAAATCAATGGCGCAAACATCTCGATTGCTTTGACAGATGAGTTCATGAACGCTGTTGAAAAAGATGAGACTTGGGTAATGAAATTCGAAACACCATATGAATTAATCGAAAAAAGAGTAAAAGCCCAAGATTTACTAGAATTAATCGCATACTCCGCTCATACGATGGGCGACCCAGGAATTATGTTTATTGACAAGATGAATGATTATCATTTCTTGAGTGAATATGAAGACGTGAAATTCACAGCTACCAATCCATGCGGCGAACAACCTTTAATGGCACATGGTTCTTGTAACTTAGGCAGTATCAATCTCAACGCTTTTGTCAAGAATCCTTTCAAAGAAGACTGTTTTTATGATTGGGAAAGATTTGATCATGTAGTTGAAGAAATGATTTACGCACTAGACGATTTGTTGACGCTACTGGGAAATCGTCATGCATTGAAGGAACAAAGAGAACACGTGAAGAAATATCGTGAAGTGGGTCTTGGCCTTATGGGACTAGCGGATTTGGCATTAAGCATGAAACTTCCGTATGGATCGCAAGAATTTCTTGATTTCCTTGACGTTTTAATGAGCAGAATGATCAATCAAGCAACGAAAGCTACTGCCTTAAATGCCAAAGAAAAAGGCGCTTTTCCAGCTTTCGATTACAATAAAGTTTCAGCTTCAAGATTCTATAAGACCGTTATTACTCCAGAAGTGGATGAATTGGTAAAAAAATACGGAATGAGAAATTCAAGACTTCTCAGTATCGCTCCTACAGGTTCAATTTCCAATATTTTAGGCGTCTCTGGTGGTGTAGAACCTTTCTTCCAGATTTCCTATACCAGAAGAATAATCTCCATGTTTGATGAAGAAAAGAAGATTACTGTCTGGGAAAAAACCCCGATGGCCATGGCTAAGACCATGAATATCGATCCGGAGGATTTACCGGAATGGGCGAAAATAACATCACAAAATATCGATTTTATGGACCGTGCCAATGTTCAGGCGGTTATCCAAAAATATGTTGATACTGCCATCAGCTCGACATTTAACGTTCCAAATAGTGCAACTGTAGAAGACGTAATGAACATTTATCTCACAGCTTGGAAGAAAAATCTTAAAGGTGCAACTGTCTTTAGAGACCGTTGTGCAAAAATCGGTATTCTTTCGGGTATAAATGCCGATACCAAAGATTTGAATCCAGGAGTAGCCCCAGATATGCACGTGGAAGAATCATGGTTCAACAAAGTCTCGGAAAAGAAAAAAGAGTATATTACTCATATCAATATTGAAAATCATGAATATAAACCGGAAAAGATGGAAAAGGAATTATGTCCAATGTGTCATTCTGTCTTGATAAAAAAACAAGGCTGTATCCAGTGCAGCAATAACAATTGCGATTATGAGAAGTGTGCAATCTAATGAATATAACTCCAGCAGCGTAAACTGCTGGTTTTAATTTATCAGTTTTGATATAATTAAAATGCTTTTTGCTAGAAAATTATTATTTATCAGAGGAAATTATGTCTACTTTTATTTTTGCATTAAATGCTATTTTGCCAATAATTATCTTGATTGGTTTGGGTTACTTATTGAAAGCCACCGGTTTCATCAATGATAAATTCTTAGAAATTGCCAATAAAATCGTTTTTCGCATCGCTTTACCGGCGTTGTTGTTTAATAATATTTACTCAGTAAAAAGCTTGAGCGATATCAATTGGTCCGTAATGCTTTTTTCAGCCCTAGGCATTTTGGTTTTGCTGATGATTGGATTACTCGTCTCCAAATTTTTTGTCAAGGATTTAAAACAAAGAGGAGTCATCACCCAAGGGATTATCAATCCTAACTTTGCGATTATCGGGATTCCATTAGCCGCAGCTATCGGCGGCGATATGGCAGTTGCGAATGTAGCTTTGATTACCCTTGTTTCTTTTCCAATGTCGAACGGTTTTTCCGTAATTGTTTTATCGTTGTTTAATGATAGAACGGAAAAACGCAACATTCTAAAACAGACATTTTTAAAAGTGATAAAGAATCCCCCGATTATCGGCGTCGGTTTAGGGTTTCTTCTGATTTGGCTCCGAAGCTATATTCCCACAGACCCTATCACCAATGAACTGGTCTTCTCTTTAGAAAAGAACTTGCCTTTTATATATACCCCAATTCTTTGGTTGGGTCAAATCGCTTCACCATTGGCTTTGATTGTCTTGGGTGGCACTTTTAAGTTTCATGTTATCAAGAAATTAAAGAATCAAATTATTCTTGGAACATTCTTGAGAAGTTTTTTAGCGCCTTCACTTATTTTGGGAACTGCTGTCATCCTTGCTTTTAACTCTAGCTACTTCGTTTTTGACAATAATGTTTATCCCGCTCTGATTGCGCTTTTCGGATCGCCTACGGCTATAGCCAGTGCGATATATGCAAAAGAGTTGCACAGCGACGAAGATTTGGCCGTACAGCTGGTGGTATGGACGACGATAACTTCGATTTTGACCATCTTCGCTCTGATATTACTTTTTAGAACTTACGGTTTATTATAATCAAAAGAAAAAGCCTTATCGCATGATAAGACTTTTTTATATTTTTAGGCAGATTGTGGTATTGTCGATATCCTTAATGTAGATACCTTCACTAGTTTCTTGGATATCGATGTTGGCTTTCTTCAGGTTTTCGATGGTGTTGAGGTATTTTTCGCAATTCGGATAATTAATGGTAAA
>JAVEWC010000044.1:0-8747 GCA_034004745.1 Candidatus Izemoplasmatales bacterium
TAATCATTAGAGCTTCGGAAGCAATTCCCTCAGCTCCTAAAGCAGCTTTGGTAAAAGACGTAGCCATTGAGAAGAAGTAAATGGTTCCTTTACTTTTTGTTGGTAAAATGGATGTCATTTCTGTGTTTGGAACATTCACAACATTTATTGTCACATCCACCATATCCGGTGCAACTTCCTGCACCTTGTGATAGATTTCCATTGGTTTGGTGGCGTCACCAACGATAATGTGATCGCAGGCACTTAGTTTTTCTAAGTCATGACGACTCTTATCAGAGTGAATTATCGCAATAACCTTACCGTTTCTACCAGCACTTTTTTTAGCTTGGTAAGCACATAGTAAGCCTGATTTCCCACCTGCACCTAAAATCAAGACTGTATCATTTTTCTTAACCAATTTTTCTACTTGAGCAGCAGCCCCCGCTACATCAAGAGCACTTAAAACTATATCTGCTGGCAAATCATTAGGGATTTGTGCGTAGATGCCAGTTTCAAATAATATGGCTTGTCCAATGATGTTTACTTGATCCTTAGTTAAATCGATGCTTAATATTTTTTCAATCTTTAGCGGTGTCAATGATAATGAAACTAAAGAGGCAATCTTGTCTCCAGGCTTGACTTTTACTTTTAAGTTTTTCCCAACTTGTTTTATTCTACCTAAAAACATTCCACCGCTTCCAGTAACTGGATTTTGCATCTTACCCTTATTGTTTACGATGTTTTCAATCATTTCTTTCATTTTGTCAGTGTCGGAATTACATACACTTTTTATTTGTGTGAAAGAAGCTGAATCTATATTAAGAGTATCTACATCTACCAATATTTCATTGTCTTGGCAAATCATTTCATTGTTAATTTTTTCTGCCGTTTGTGGTAAGGCTCCTACTGGTGATATCACTCTGTGTGTACCATATTTGCATAAGTTATTCATTTTATTTTTCTCCCATTTTCAACATTTGTCTAGTTTCTTTTGGTGTAGCTATCTCACGATTATATTTTTTTGCCATTGTTACAATTTTCTCTACGAGTTCTCTATTAGATTTTGCCAGAACGCCCTTTTCAATATAAATATTATCTTCAAGCCCAACCCTGACATGTCCTCCATGCTTAATTGAATGCTCAGCTAATGTAAATTCATATCTACCAATTCCGGCAACACTGTATGTTGATCCGGCTGGTAAACTTTCTTTTAAAAAGATGAAATCTCTTTCTTCTCCTGTCATCCCTCCGTTTACACCTAAAACAAAGCTATAGTGAAGATGCCCTTTGATAATACCTTTTTTTATCAATCTCAATGTAGTGTCGATATGCCCTTTTTCAAAACATTCCATTTCATACATCACACCAAGTTCATTCATTTTATTGGCAAAATAAATAATATCATTTTCTGTATTAATGAAAATTTCATCGCCACCAAAATTCAATGTACCACAATCAAGAGTCGCCATCTCAGGTCTAATGTTCAAGACATCAGATCTTTCTTCTCTGCTCATTCCAACCGCGCCACCAGTGGAGACTTGGACAATCAACTCTGGGCATTTGTCTTTTATGGCCTTTACTATTTCTCGGTACCTATCTTTATTTTGCGTTGGTTTTCCGTCATCATATCTAGCATGCAAATGGATAATTGAAGCTCCAGCTAAATAAGCTTGATGAGCTGCTTCAACCATTTCTTCAATTGTATAAGGAACCGCAGGGTTATGTTCTTTTGTTACTTCTGCGCCCGAAATTGCGCATGTAATAATCAATTTATCCATCATGTCTTTGCAACCCCTTAGGCACAATACAAGTACCTATAGCCTTTGTTGTCAAAAGCCGATCTTTTAAAACATCGCAAGCACTTGGTGCAATATCCGGTCTTGCACTTATTACTTTATAACAGAAGAATTCCATTTTTCTCGAAGTATTTCCAGCTTCAACAATTTCAGCTTCAATTTCCAAAAAATCTCCCGCATACACTGGAGCTAAAAAATCAACAGACTCGTAAGCTCTGAAGAGGCCCTCGTCTCCGTCCATTCTAATTAAAAGTTCAGTAGCGGCGTCACCGAATAAACCTAATATTCTTGCACCGTCAACTAAATTCCCACCATAATGAGCATCATGGTTGGACATTCTAAGTCTTAATGTAGTTTTCATTAATTTACTCCTTTCATTTTTTGAACATCTTTTATGATTAAATCAGCTTCAGTAGCTTTTATAACGTCTTCTATAGAATAATCAGGGTGTACTTCCAGCAAATGCAGCCCGTCTTTCTCTACTTTCATCACTGCCATCTCTGTAACTATTAGATTCGCTTGATTCGCTGCGGTAAGAGGTAAGCTGCACTTCTTTAAAACTTTGGATTGACCATTATTTGTGTGTTTTAATGCAATTATGACTTTTTTAGCTCCCGTAACCAAGTCCATAGCTCCTCCCATACCTGGGACTTTTTTTCCTGGAATTATCCATGAAGCGATTGAACCCTCTTGATCAACTTCCAATGCGCCAAGGACGGTAACATCAATATGTCCGCCTCGAATAAAGGTAAATGATGTAATTGTATCGATAAAAGCTCCACCCTTTTTTATTGTTGCCTTCATTCCGCCCGCATTAACAATATTGGTTTCTTCTTCCGTCAAAGGTCCAAGTCCGATAATTCCATTTTCCGCTTGAAATGTTACATGTTTGCCTTCAGGTACGTAATCAGCTACCATTGTCGGAATACCGATACCTAAATTAACTAAATCGCCATCGCCTAATTCCAGCGCTATTCTTGAGGCTATTATTTCTTTTTCATTCATAAAATTAATCCTCCAATATGTAATCAACGAACGGGAAAGGTGTAATGACATCTTCAGGGTCAATTTCACTGACTCTTTTTACAGTCTCGACAACAACTATCTCCGCAGCTGTAGCCATTACAGGGTTAAAATTCCTCATTGTTTGCGAATACTTCAGATTACCATAATCATCAGCAACTGCACCGCCAATTAACGCTAAATCAGCTCCAAGCGCTTCTTCCAACAAGTATCTCTGTCCTTTGACTTCCATAATTTGTTTTCCATTTTCAACTATGGTTTGTAATCCGGTAGGTGTTAGTATCCCCCCTAAACCAGCTCCAAAAGCCCTAATCCTCTCCGCTAAAGTCCCCTGGGGAACAAGTTCCACTTCAATTTTGGATTCCTGCATTAATTTGCCGACATAAGGATTGGTTCCGATATGGGAAGCGATTAGTTTCTTAACTTGATTGTTTACGATTAATCTACCGACACCTTTATCTTCAAAGCCGCCATCATTACAAATAACAGTCAGACCCTTAACTTTGGATTCAATAACTAAATCAATCAATTTTTCTGGTGTTCCGTTTGCCAAAAATCCACCGACAGAAATAGTCATCTCATCTTTAAGCAGATTTATAAATTCATTCTTTTTTATAAATTTTTTCATATCTTACACCTTCCTCGGCGGCATGATTTCCGCTTCGCCAATGATGACAATATCATTATTTTGGTTTCTGGCTACACAATCAAAAACCACACGATTTCTGTCTGTTATCAATTCTTTCACAATAACCGTTGCGGTTATTTCGTCGCCAAAATAAACGGGTTTTGTGAATTTTAAGGACTGTTTTGTATAGATGCTACCCAATCCCGGCAACTGAACTCCGAATAGGGAACTAAACAATGAACCGACCAACATTCCGTGAACAATTTGTTTTTTAAAAATTGTTTTTTCTGCATATGTTTTATCCACATGCGCCGGATTAAAATCAGTTGAAATTCTGGCAAAATCCAAAACATCCGTCTCGTTAAAACATTTTTTTGTTTCGGCTTTGTCTCCAATATTGATCTCTTCGATAGTAAAACTTTTCATTTGTTTCTCCTCCTTTTATAAAAATAAAAGA
Organism: Candidatus Izemoplasmatales bacterium; assembly: GCA_034004745.1. GTDB lineage: Bacteria > Bacillota_I > Bacilli_A > Izemoplasmatales > Hujiaoplasmataceae > UBA2289. The sequence continues at coordinate 3,884 of JAVEWC010000044.1, forward strand.
GCCATTATATTATAAAATATAACAGCTCTCCATTAGTTCAAATGGCAGTATTCAAACTGTTTGTCTAAATACCAAGACTTTGACTTATAGACTAATCAAATCTTTCGGCGAAACATTCCTTCTTAAATCTGTATCCGTCCAAAATAAAAATGAGATTTAATACCAATATTTCGCGCCTCTGTGTGTATTCAATTACACAGTAATTATACTGAATAATGTAAGCGTTGTCAACACCGTAAATATAGAAATTGATTGAACATTTATTACTTGTTTTTCCCCACAAATCAAAATATATGATATAATTTTAGTTATAACTATGGAGGTTGACATGTTAGCTGTAATTACGGGAGCTTCATCCGGTATCGGAAGAGAACTCGCACTGAGATTAGCCGAAAGAAAATATGATTTAATCTTAATAGCAAGAAGAACGGAAAGATTGCTGGAAATTAGTAATTTATTAAAAAATATAGACATAAAAGTTGAAATATTGTCTGTGGATCTCGCCAATTTAGATGAGTGTAAAAACCTGCTAAATACTCTAAAAACCCGAAAAATCGATTTATTTGTAAATAATGCTGGATTTGGTCTTTATGGTGCATCACTTGATAATGACTCCGACAAAGAGTTTCAGATGCTAGACTTGAACATTAAAACAGTTCATTATCTTACAAAGGAAATATCTAAGATAATGAGTCGTGGAACAATTATAAATATAAGTTCTATGGCAGCGTTTTTGCCAACCCCACTTCTTGCCAGTTATGCGGCAAGTAAATCATATGTTTACAATTATTCAATGGCATTGGCATATGAACTTAAACAAAATAAAGTGCCTATCAACATAATGACTGTTTGCCCTGGTCCAGTTAAAACCGAATTTAACGAAGTCGCCAATGCTAGCCCAAAAATGAAAGGTTTGGCTGTAGAAAAATGTGTTAAAAGCATCCTAAAGGGATTGGACAAAAACAAAACTCTCGTAATCCCTAGCTGCAAAATGAAATTGTTGCGATTTATGTTAAGATTCAGCCCTACAAAACTTTTGCTAAAAATTTCTTACAAAATTCAAAGTAAGAAATAAGTCCTACCCTACATACACCCCTAGCGAGTTTAAAACTCGCTAAAAGCACGTGGAGGTTATATGAAAAAAGTCATCAATTTAATTAAAGATAATAAAGATTTCATTGCCATAAATTCCTTATTCAAAAAGCGTAAAGAAGTCTATATTAACAATACCAATGAGGATAATGCTTTGTTGGTTCTTTTAGGTTTATTCTATGAGAATGATGAAACAATCTTCATTGCTACTCCTAATCTTTATAAAGCTCAAATACTATATGATAAACTGAGTCGGGTTCTAGAAAAAGATGAAATTTGTTTTTATCCCCAAGATGAATTTCTGACAAACGAATTGTTGGTCAGTTCCATAGAGTTCAAATTAGAGAGAATTAACACTATTATCAAAATCCTTCAAAATAAGAAAAGAATTATTATTACCAATCTTTATGGTTTGCTAAAGCCACAGTTTCCACGAAAAAAGTGGGAAGATTCGAAAATTGAAATAAAAGTTGAAAATGAATATGACTTAGAATGGTTAAAGAATAAATTAATAGAGTACGGATACAAAAAAGAGTATACAGTAGAAAAAATCGGGGATTTTGCAATAAGAGGTGGGATAGTAGACATCTTTCCCGTAAACTCACTTGTACCTTATAGAATAGATTTTTTTGGTGATCAAGTCGATCAAATAAAAACCTTTAATATCGACACACAAAGATCTGATGTTATTGTGGAGTCTTTTTCCATTTACCCATTTACTGATTTCTTTTATGATGAAAGTGAGTTAGCTATTTTATTAAAAACAATTGAAGACAAGGTTGCTAAAACCAATTTCAGCAAAGATGCTTTAGATATTATCAAGGATGACAAAGAAAAACTTATAAATCGAGATGAACTGGAAAGACTAAGTCGCTATCTTCCTTTCATAACTGACAATCACCACACCGTCGTAAACATTGCTGAGGATGCCCAAGTTTTCTTTCTTGATTATCACAGATCGATAGAACAGAATGAAATATTGGTTGAAGAAATCAAAGAATGGTATATGCAGAATAACGATTATCCAAAAATGGCTTTTAATGTTTTGTATGATTTCAATGAGCTACTTATTAAACCTGGAATTAAGGTTGATTACTTGGATTATTCCTATAAAAACAAATTCAAAAATACGTTTTCAATCTTCGGTGAAGAAGTAATTACATATAATGACAACTACGTTTTTCTCTTTAGAGATATCAAAAACAGTATTGGAAAATTTAAGCAAATCATCGCTTTTGAAAGTTTGGTGACATTGGAAAGTTTTGCAAAGAAACTGGATGTTGAAGGAATACCATACTCAAGAGAAGGCTCTGAAAACGCTGAAAACACAAAGGTTTATCTATCGCTGGACAGTAGTATGTTTGACATAGTCTCTCGTTCTTTCAACATAAAGGTTATTACTGAGGAAGCTTTGAACCGTAGACATATTAGCCGTCGTCGCGGCGAGTATGTCTCAGTTTATCGCCGATCAGAAAAACTCTCAAGCATTAACGATTTGTCTCCAGGAGATTATGTAGTTCATTATGATTATGGTATTGGTCGATTTTTGGAAATTAAGACAATGCAGTTTGGCAATGTGCAAAATGACTATATCCATATCGAATATAAAAATGGCGATAAACTGTATGTGACTTTGGATGGAATTGATCAAATACATAAATACACTGGTAGCGAAGGCTACAAACCCGCATTGTCAAAACTTGGTGGTAGTGATTGGTCAAAAGCTAAAGAAAGAGTCAGAAAACAGGTACAAGAAATAGCCGATAAGTTAATAAAGCTCTATGCCGATAGAGAAAAAGCCAATGGATTTGCTTTTGACGACTACCCGAAAATGGAGGAAGAGTTTGCTAATAATTTTGAATATATCGAAACTAAAGACCAGCTAAAAGCCATTGAGGAAGTCTTCCACGACATGAAAAAACCGATACCTATGGATAGATTAATTTGTGGCGATGTCGGATTCGGAAAAACTGAAATCGCTCTAAGAGCGGCTTTTAAAGCAGTTTTAAACAAGAAACAAGTCGCTTATCTTGCTCCAACAACCGTCTTATCAAAACAGCATTTTGAAACCTTCCAAAAAAGAATGTCGGAGTTTGGAGTCAACGTTTCTCTTCTTAATCGTTTTATCTCGCCAAAAAACCAAAGAGAAACTCTTGAAAGATTAAAAAGCGGCAATATTGATATTGTAATTGGTACTCATAGAATTTTAAGTGATGATATCATTTTCAAAGATCTTGGTCTTCTTATCGTTGATGAAGAGCAAAGATTTGGTGTTCTGCACAAGGAAAAAATTAAGGAATACAAAGTAAATATTGATGTTTTATCTCTTTCTGCAACACCTATCCCAAGAACACTAAATATGGCTATTATGGGTGTAAAGAATTTGTCATTACTGGAAACAGCACCAGAAAACAGGTATCCTATACAGACATATGTGCTAGAAAGAAATGAAATAATTCTTAGAGATGCAATCGAAAGAGAACTGGCAAGAGATGGACAAGTATTTTACCTTTACAATCGGGTAGACAATATTGATTTCATAGCAGACAAAATAAAGAACCTCGTTCCAGAAGCGCGCGTTGACATCGCTCACGGTCAAATGCGAAAACATGATTTGGAAAAAGTAATTGACAATTTTATCGAAAAACAGATTGATGTGTTGATATCCACAACCATCATTGAGACCGGAATTGATATTCCAAATGCAAATACCTTGATAATTCATGATGCAGATATGTTGGGGCTTTCACAACTTTACCAAATTCGTGGGCGTGTAGGTCGGTCCAATCGAATCGCTTATGCCTACTTGATGTATAAACGTCAAAAAAAACTTACTGAGGAAGCGGAAAAAAGACTTCAAGTCATAAAAGAATTCACAGAACTTGGCAGTGGATTCAAAATTGCTCTCCGTGACTTATCAATTAGAGGAGCCGGAGATGTTTTGGGACAGGAACAAAGTGGTTTTATTGATTCAGTTGGTATTGACATGTATATGCAAATCCTGCAGGAGGAAGTTTCAAAAGCTCAAGGAAAGAAGTCTACTTCTGACAATACAAAAAAAATAAAAGCTAATGTCTCGCGTTTTATCGACAAAGATTATATTGAAGATGATTATATTAAGATTGAAATGCATAAGAAAATCAATTCAGTAAAATCAATTAATGATGTATATGAAACCTTAAGTGAAATCAAAGACCGTTTTGGAGAATACAATATCTCATTAGAGATTTACATCTATGAAAAATTGTTTGAATATTTAGCAAAACAGCTTGATGTTGAAAAAATTAAAGAAAATAAAGCGCGCGTAACACTAGTTTTATCGGAGAATCAAACAGACGGAATGGCCGCTGCTAATATATTCAAAAGTAGTTTAGACTTTAGCAAAGATTTCCGTTTTGCTATAGAGAAAAATCAATTTCACATAATCTTGGATACAGTTGACCTTACCAAACATTGGTTATACACTATGGTTGATTTTTTAGAAAAATTGAATAATTTAAAGAACGCTTGAAAAAGCGTTTTTTTATGCGGAAAATCAACGATTTTAATTGAAAAAAAAGCCTTTTTATTATATAATATATTATATATAATATAATAACGGTGAAGCCAATGAAAGATGTAAAAATAACAACTCCATTCATTACTCTAGGCCAATTGATCAAGTTCCTAAATCTTATCGGTTCTGGAGGAGAAGTCAAGCTTTTTATCATGCAAAACCAAATACTTTTTAATGATGAACCCGAGAATAGACGTGGCAAGAAAATATATCCTA
>JAVEWC010000045.1:0-1304 GCA_034004745.1 Candidatus Izemoplasmatales bacterium
TTATCTTGGGCATTCTTGTATTCGAATTCCAAAATATTTTGATTTTGATTTTGAATCTGTTTTTCAGTATTCATGATGATGTTCTGACGATCAATAATGACTGTTTCATTATGATAGAAGATGCTATGCTTCAGATCCTTGACTTTATCTTTTAGTTCGGTCAACGATTGACGACTCTCTTGCAAATTGTTCAAGGTCACTTGATGGTGGTTTTTTGCGCGATGGACAATTGACTCAGCGAAACGTTCAAAAAGCGATAACTCTTCTTTCAAAGCGCTATCAATCTTTTCTTTGTAATTATCGAAATTGTCGAAATTCACTTGAATCTTGTCGTCACTCATTCATTTCACCTAAGCATTGATTATTCGATCTTGTTTTTCCTTGGATTTTTGTTTTTCGTCATTGATTATTTCTCTGGATTCACTGCTTTTTAACATCGTTTCCTTAAAGTTGAGTTGGAAGATTGTCAATAAATCCTTATGATAGGAATTCAATTTTTCGAAAGACTTATTGATTCTTGAGTCATTGTCGATTAAAAGACGATTGGCAAACTGTTTGTTAATGTAATCCTGATATGTATCATAGTAACTTTCATTAATCAAGGTGTATTGTTGTAAAAATTCGTTTTCGAGTTCTTGAATCTCCTTATAGAGTTTTACATAGTCTTCCGGCAACCGATTTTGAACAGCGATAATTTCTTCGAGAAGGCCAGGCTTTGACATTAATTTATTGCCTTCAATTTCAGAGAATTTCTTTAGAAGTTCGTCCTGCTTTTCAAGATACAATTGTTCTTTTTGAGTATCCATTGAGGTCAATAATTCAACTTTTTCCTGAGGAAGTTGATTGATTTTTTCTTCAAGCAACATAATGGTTTTGGAGATGTCTTCTTCACGCTTGAAGTTTAGTTCATAAAGGTATCTGACTTCTTCGTCATATGCATCTGTCATGTTCGCTCTGAATTTGGCCAACATATTGACGTAACGCTTGTGTTGATTGGTGAAAATTATTCTTTCTTTAGCGATCTCGTCGTCTATCAATTTTAGCATACGCAGTAATTGGCGGTCATTTTTTATGATGATATCGGCAATTTCTTTTTCCAAGAAAGCCAAGAATTCAGTCGATTGTTCTTTTTCAAGCAAGTATTGATCGTTTATCGCTTTAACTCTCTTTTTGAACGTATCATTAATCTTATTGGCATTATCGAGCAATAAATCTATTTGTTTTTTTCTTTTAGTTTTATATTTTATTGCTTGGAAAGCCAATTCATCATATTCTTGGTTAATTATCCCGATGTTTTCTTCAGC
>JAVEWC010000045.1:1404-3927 GCA_034004745.1 Candidatus Izemoplasmatales bacterium
TTAACTTGTTTGATTATTTCCAACTTTGCGATTTTGTACATCAGGTAAGACATTTGATTTTGTTGCTTGAAGAAGGCTTCTTGTTGGGAAATCAGCTTATCGAAGCCAAGTTTATGAATGCTTTCTTCCTCTTTGCTCAGATTCAACATGTATTGTAGGTGCTCAGCGCCGAGTTCTTTATTCTTGTTAAGTTCAAGAACATCGTTGTTAATTTTTAGAAGACCCTCTTTGTATCTGGTTTTAACTTGAATAGACTCGATATTTTTATTATGCTGATACATGGCAAAGAATTCGTCATTTTCCAGGGAAGCCAAATACTTTTGGTAATCTCCAAGGATTTCCAATGCGTCTATTTTTTTCCTAATTTCCGCAACTTCGAGTCTATTGCTTGATTCAAGAGTAACGATTTTATGAGAAACATCGTCAATTTTTGCAATTAAACGAGTCAGGTTACTCGTGACTTCGTTGATGCGAACCATCATATTGATTTTGTAATCTTCATAAGCTTTGGAAGTGGTGGTGATGAAATTATTTTTTGTATCCAGAAGTTCTTGATGAAAGTCAATAAGACCGTTAAGTAAACGGTCAAGCTCATCAAAGCCTTGGTTGAGATAAAAGGCGAAATTGGAGTATGTATCAATTGAATTCTGTAAAAAAGTAATAGGTACGGAATATGCAAGCTTGATTTCTTCACTTCGTTTAAACGAATCGATCTTAATTTTTTTGATTTCCTGTTGATATTTTCTGATAGTGAAATTTGTCAGTGTGGAATTTCTGTGTAATAAATATTCAGCTTTTTTTTCGATTATTTGTTTTTGTAGAATATACTTTTCCAAATTTGCATCATCATGTTCATCATGAGCCTTAATAATCAATTGGTAAACTCGGTTAAGAGAAGAATCTAAATCCGCCTTTACTTTGGCTTCAAAGTTGATTTTTTGAGTATTCAACTCGCGAATTTGAACTACATATTTTTTGATCATCTGTTGGTTCAATTCTGAATGAGGTTGCTGTTTGTTTTTGGAAATCTTCTTGATATTTTCTCTCTGGAGTTCAAGATTATTGGAATTTTCCTTGAATAAACTAATAATACCAATTTGAGTTCCACGAAGGTGTTCCAATGATTTTAAAACAGTCTGATTAAGTTCCTTAGAGTCGCTGATATTAGTTTCCTTTAGAGAGTCATTAAGTGAATCAAGCGAATTTTTAGCCTTTTCCATGGTATTGAGCAAATCATTGGCCAAGAAGTTGTTAACATCTTGATAGTACTCTTTCAAGCTATCATTCTTTTTTGTTTCTTGTTCAATGAACTGATAGTGAACATCAATTGATTCATCAATTTCCTTTTCACTTTCATGAACCAATTCCAAATATTTATTGAGAGCTTCCTGTTTTCTTTCTTCAAATTGATTTAGGACATCTTGATAAAGTTTGTTTTCTTCGTCAAGCAAACTTTGAAAGTCCTTATTGTTAAGAGCTAACTCATTCGACAGTAATTCAAAACGTTCTCGAAAGTCTTCGTCGATTAAAGCGATTCGTTTTTGGTGTTCATCTTCTTCAAAAAGATACTTGTTAAGATGTAAATTTTGATCGTCTTCATATTCGATTTCAATCTGTTTCAGTAAGTTTTCATAGGTTGTTTTTTCATTATTAAAAGCCCGTTTCAACTCATCTAAACGGGTTTGATATTCTCTTTCAAATTGGGTGAAACTAGTGAAGTAATTCTGTAAGATATCGCGTTTTTTTGCCATTTAATCACTCCGTTACTTACTTCATTTTTAATTATATTATAATAGACTTGTTTATTCAACACATTATCTAGAAATAAAAAGTGATTTTTACCTAAAGTTTGGTATAATATATTTGAGGTGGAGCTATGGACGAAAGAATTATTAGCAATAATCTATTGATAGATGATGAAGTTGATGTAACGCTAAGACCGAAAAGTTTTGGTGAATACATTGGCCAAAAAGACGTCAAGGAAATGGTTGAAATAGCTGTTAGAGCGGCTAAAATGCGCAACGAATCATTGGATCATGTTCTTTTGTACGGACCGCCCGGATTAGGAAAAACCACTTTAGCTCAAGTGATCGCCAATGAACTGGGCGTAAATATAAAATCTTTGAGTGGACCGACCATTGAGCGCACTGGCGATCTTGCCGCGATATTGACTTCTTTGGAGCCTGGAGACGTTTTATTTATTGATGAAATTCACCGCTTGCCAAAAATTGTTGAGGAAATACTTTACTCTTCAATGGAGGATTACGTGATTGACATCGTTGTTGGAAAAGATTCTGGCGCAAAGTCCATAAGGGTAGATTTAGCGCCATTTACACTGATTGGAGCGACCACCAGATTCGGCGATTTGACCGGGCCACTTCGTGATCGTTTTGGCATCGTTCATAAATTAGAGTTCTACTCTGATGCCGAACTGGAAGTAATTTGCCAACGCACTGCTAAAATTTACGAATGTCAAACAGAGCCACAGGCAATTGTTGAACTAGCCAAAAGAAGTCGTGGAAC
>JAVEWC010000045.1:4027-8622 GCA_034004745.1 Candidatus Izemoplasmatales bacterium
CCGGCTCGTTTGCATGGTATAAAACTTGATACCCAAGCCAACATTGAAGTATTACTTCTGAATCAATATGGTCTCAACAAATGGGAAACATTGGTTAAACCAGCAAAAAGAGTAAAAGTAGGAACTATCGTTTCTTTTGGAGAAGGCTTACTAAAGTTGATTTGTACGGAAGAACTAGAAGAGGGAATTAGGCATTTTGATTTGGTTTACGAAGGCGATTTAGAGACAATACTTGAACAATTAGGCGAAATGCCATTGCCACCATACATACATGAAAAATTAGATGATCAAAGCCGCTACCAAACCGTTTATTCAAAAATCAACGGTAGTGCCGCCAGTCCCACAGCTGGACTGCATTTCACAAATGAATTGCTTGCTGAACTAAAGGAAAAAGGCGTAATCATAGATTACATTACGCTTCATGTCGGATTGGGAACTTTTAGACCGGTAGTAGTTGATGATGTTTTAAATCACAAAATGCATTCGGAATTTTACTCCTTAAGTCAAAGCACTGCAAACATCTTGAACGCCGCAAAAATAGATAATCGGGAAATATTTGCCGTTGGCACGACAACTGTAAGGACCCTAGAAACCGTTTATAACAAATTCGGAGAGTTTCATGAATCTTCTGGTTTTACTGATATTTTCATATACCCCGGTTATGAATTCAAGGCCATAGATAATCTAATCACAAATTTTCACTTGCCAAAATCAACATTGATGATGTTAGTATCCGCTTTTGCATCAAAAGAAATCATCATGAACGCTTATCATGAAGCAATAGATAAAAAGTATCGTTTTTTCTCCTTTGGAGATTCAATGTTAATAAAAAAATAAACGGCTATTCTTAGCCGTTTTATTCTTCGTTAGGTTTTATCTTCTTTGCCAGATATATAAATGGAGTATCCAATAAGGCCACAATGACTTTTATTGCATATGTGGAAAGCATGAGTCCGAGTAAAATCTCATTGCTTACGAAACCATAAAAAGCAATCGGTACGAATATTGAGGTATCAATAGCTTGAGATATTATTGTTGACACATTGTTTCGAACCCACAAAAATCTGTTCTCTGGTAGTTTTGTTTTAATTTTATCAAATACATAAACATCGATAAATTGGGAAACAATGAAAGCAGAAAGGCTAGCCAACAAAATTCTTGGCATAAAACCAAAAATCGTTACTAATGAACCTTGTGCCCAATCTTCAGGGTGAGGGTTGAAGTTAATGGCAATTGTCATGATGATAACAGTAATGATCATTACTGCAAAACCGATAAAAACTGCTTTTTTAGCTTGTTTTTTACCATAAATTTCATTTAGAACGTCAGTGCCCAAAAAAATAGTTCCATACATGATATTGCCGAGATTTGCTTCCAGACCAAAAAGAAAGATTAGTTTTGTCACTTGGATGTTTGCCAAGATTGTTGCAAGAACAATCCAAACGAAAATCCCCAAGCGACCAAAAAACTTATAAACCAATAAAAATAGAGTAAAATTCACTAGCGCAAAAATTACCCATAACAACTCGTTTGACATAAATTCCTCCTAGTTTTGTTAACGCAGGATGGTTGCGAACTGCGAATCTTTAATATTATAACATTATATTCGCAAAAAACAATATTTGGTTTGATTAAATAAGGAAAATTGTGTAAAATATAAGAGGAAATTTAAGGAGGTTCACTATGGAAAGAAAAGTTTTAGTAGAAGTTTCAGCAAGACATGTTCATGTCTCAAAGGAACATTTAGATATTTTATTCGGTAAGGATTATGAATTGACTGTCAAAAAATATTTATCACAACCAGGTCAATACGCAGCCAATGAAAGAGTTGATGTAATCGGCCCAAAAAAGGAATTGAAAAACGTCTCAATTCTTGGCCCAATCAGAAATGCAACTCAAGTTGAAGTTTCTTTGACGGATGCACGTTCGATTGGTGTTATGGCTCCTATCAGAGAAAGTGGCGATACCAAGCAAAGTGCATCATGTAAACTGGTTGGTCCAAAAGGTGAAGTGATATTGCATGAAGGCGTAATCGTTGCTAAAAGACATATTCATTTAACGCCAGAAGATGCCGAAAAATTCAATGTGAAAGATAAACAAGTCGTTTCTGTAAAAATAGATACAGATGGCAGATCAACTATTTTTGGCGATGTAGTAATCAGGGTTAGAGAAGATTTCGCTTCAGCTATGCATATTGACACCGATGAAGGCAATGCCGTTGGCATGAATGGCGATGTTTACGGTACGATAATTTAAATATGGCAATTAGATTTGAATTGATTCATCAAGATAAGACAACAGGGGCCAGATATGGAATTTTGCATACCCCTCACGGCAGTTATGAAACGCCAATTTTCATGCCAGTAGGAACGCAAGCTACCGTAAAAACCTTGGATGTTCAAGAAATAAAGGAAGTTAGCCAAGGTTTGATCCTTGGCAATACCTATCATCTTTGGCTACAGCCGGGCGATGAGATAATTAAAAACCATGGAGGAATCCGTGGTTTTATGAATTGGGATGGAGCGCTTTTAACTGATTCAGGAGGTTTTCAAGTTTTTTCACTGTCCAAAATCAGAAAAATTACCGAAGATGGTGTTACTTTTAGACATCATCTCAATGGTTCTCAACTCCATCTTACTCCCGAAGACAGCATTCGCATTCAAAATAATCTCGGTGCAGACATCATCATGAGTTTCGATGAATGCCCTCCTTTTCATTCTCCATATGAATATCACAAGGAATCATTGGAAAGGACTCTTAGATGGGCAAAAAGAGGAAAAGATGTTCATGCGCGTCCTGACGAACAAGCCTTATTTGGAATTGTTCAAGGCGGGCCTTATAAAGAGTTGAGAAAACACTCGATTGAAGAACTTAAAAAAATTGATTTTCCTGGTTATTCAATTGGTGGTTTAAGTGTCGGTGAAACCAAAGAAGAAATGTATGATATTCTTAAATTCCTGAAAACCGAAATGCCTGAAGATAAACCAAGATATCTGATGGGTGTTGGGTCGCCCGATGATATTGTCCATGGCGTTGAAAACGGCATCGACATGTTTGATTGCGTGTTACCGACGAGAATAGCCCGACATGGCACGGCCATGACTTCAAACGGAAAAGTCGTCATCAAGAACAAGACCTATGAAAATGACTTCGGAGCATTGGATCCAAACTGTGATTGCAAGGTATGCAAGAACTACACCAGAAGTTATTTGCGCCACCTTTTCAAGGCTAAAGAAATACTCGGTTTACGATTGGTGACATATCACAATCTCTATTATCTTAAAACCTTGATGAAAGACATCCGCGAGGCGATAAAACAAGATCGTTTCGCTGAATTTAAGGAAAAACTCATAGTCGACTATTTCGATTAGATTTTGTGTTTCTTTTGATAATTATATTTATTATTTAACATTTTTATGATAAGATAAGTGTAAGATCATTAATTGGGGGTACCAAATGTTTAATATTGACGATAAATTTAACCAAAAGCCGACAATTAAAGTGGTTGGTATTGGTGGCGGCGGTGGGTCAGCCATCAATCGAATGATTGAAAATGAAGTTCCTGGAGTCGAATTCGTAGCTATGAATACCGATGCCCAGGTATTAAGACTTTCCAAAGCAGACGTAAGATTGCAATTAGGAAAAACTTTGACTAGAGGGTTGGGGGCTGGTGCCAATCCAGAGGTTGGACGTCAGGCAGCGCTTGAAAGTGAAGACGAAATTAGGGATATATTAGCAGAAACCGACATGGTTTTCATCACCGCAGGTATGGGGGGCGGAACCGGAACCGGTGCTAGCCCGGTAGTAGCGAAAATAGCTCGGGAAATGGGCTGTTTAACCATAGGCATAGTTACAAAACCTTTCGGCTTCGAAGGCAAAAAAAGAATGGCTGTCGCTCTTGAAGGTTTGGAACAACTTAAACCTTATGTCGATACCTTGATTGTTATCCCGAATGACAAATTATTCTATATCGTTGACAGAAACACTTCATATTTGGATGCTTTCAGAGAAGCCGATAAAGTTCTCCGTCAAGGTGTTCAAGGTATCACGGAAATCATCGCAATGCCTGGAGTTGTCAACGTCGACTTTGCCGATGTTAAGACTGTCATGAAGGATAAAGGAACTGCTTTGATGGGAATCGGGGTTGCCGAAGGACCTAATCGAGCTATAGAAGCTGCTCGTGAAGCCATCAGATCACCTTTGCTGGAAACATCAATCAACGGTGCAACCGATGCAATTGTCAATATCACCTCCAATTATCAAGCTTCACTGTATGAAATTGATGAGATCATTGCTGAAGTCCACAAAGCTTCAACGACTGACATCAACGTTATTTACGGTTCGGCAATCAATTCGGATTTAGGTGATGAATTGGTAGTTACCGTTATCGCAACCGGTTTTTCTCAAGACCCAGTCTTTAAAGACGATGTCTTGCCACCAAAGCTAGGTTCGCCTACCCATACTGAAAAGCCAAAAGAGGATGTTGAAATTGATATTCCGGAAAAGAAGCATGGGAAGTTTTTTAAGAAAAACAAGAAGAAAGAAGCATTAGAAAAACAAAAACCGGAACAAGAAGAAAAAGACGATATCAAAAT
>JAVEWC010000046.1:0-2428 GCA_034004745.1 Candidatus Izemoplasmatales bacterium
CCGTCATCAAATCCCATCTGATTTGATTGACCGCATCTGGGGATTGATATGAGTTGTGATCAAAACCAGTACCGCTGACAAGTGGTTTGGATCTCAATAATTCATCACCGGCATGCAAGAAAACAATTCCTTGGGAGGTTAAAACAATGGCATTAGCTTGTTTTTGTAAAGCAACCAAATCGTCCAAACGTCCTATTTCATCAAGAGTCATATATAGTTTGTCATGAAGTGTGTTGTTGTCATGAGCGGTAACATAGTTGATGGTTTTTGTCGGTTGTGTATGCCAAATCTTTCCAGCTGAAGTCGCCGTTGCATTGATTCCTGCGTGAGCAATGCCGCCAACGATACCGTATTTTACTCTATTGATAGTATCCATGCCAGCGATATTATATACGCCTTGAATGAATCCGCCAAGTGTACTGCCAAAGACAGAACCTTTGACACCATCGCGCAAATCATCATTGAAAGCCGCTACTTCCGGCATTGCATATAAATTGGCTTTTCCAGCTTGAAGGCTACCGGCCAGTGGTGTAGTGCCACCTGTCCACGGTTCACCGTAAACCATGATTGTATCATCTATTTCATGCAATGCATCAACCAGTAAATTCATAGTCTCAGTATCATGAAGACCCATAAGGTCAAATCTGAAACCGGAAATATTGTATTCATAAGCCCAGAATGTCACTGAGTCAATCATGAACTTTCTCATCATGATTCGTTCAGAAGCCGTTTCATTACCGGTTCCTGAACCGTTGCTGAAAGCACCGGTGGAGGTTTTACGGAAATAATATCCAGGAACGATTTGTTCAAAATTGGAGTTTGCAGTTTCGCCGTGATGGTTATAAACGACATCCATGATTATTCTAATATTTGCCTCATTAAATCCTGTTATCATTTCTTTCAACTCTCTTACCCTGGTTTCACCATCGTAAGGATCGGATGAATATGAACCCTCAGGAGCGTTGAAGTTCAATGGCATATAACCCCAGTTGAAAGAATTATAACCAACTTCATCAAGTCTTGATTCGTCGATGGCATTGCCAAAATCGAAGAATGGTAAGATTTGTACATGGGTTACGCCCAAATCAACGATATGGTCAAAACCAGTTTTATAACCGTCATATCTTGTGCCCGATTCGATCAAGCCAAGGAATTTACCTCTGTTTGCTTCCGTTCCGTTCCAACTGGAATGAGCGGTTAAATCCCTGACATGCAATTCATAGATGATTGCATCTGTCGGATTTACCATATTGTTTGGTCTAGAATCGTAAATGAATTCACCAGGATTAACTTGTGAAAAATCGACGACCATACCCCTTAAGCCATTAACTCCGGCACTCTTTGCATACGGGTCGACAACCTCTGCCTCAAGACCACCGTTATTTATTGTATATGTATAGTATTTTCCATGAAGATTTCCTGTTTCTTCGTGATAGAATGTTCCCTTGACACTTCTGATCATCTCTACGGATTTATCAGGAACATCAGTTCCACCGAAATCTTCCGGGGTACCACTAGTATAAATGTTCAAAGTAACTGATTGTGAAACCGGAGCCCAAACTCTAAAAGTCGTAGTTGTCGCTCCAACTACAGCACCCAAATCATCCCCTTCATACCCGAAGGCTGTTTCAAATGCTTCCGTATCGTAGATACCATCAAATGTAACTGGGAAACTTCTTGTCTCTAGATCGGAGAAAGTTGCTTCAATAGTATAGGACAAAGCAAAATCAATATCATTGGCTAAAGTAACTGTGCCAGCTGCGCCAGTAACATTTCTAGCAGATATTGTTTGTTCAACTCCATCAGCTTTCACAACAATGCTATCGCCATCCAAAGTTTCCGTTCCTTCGAATTTAACGGTGTTTAAAGCCGTAAAATAAGCAAATTTAAGTTTAGGATTCTTGCTAGGACCATCAGGGTCGCCAAGATAGGTTCCGATTCTTTCGTCGCCTTCCACTAAATAGATATGGAATTCTTCATTAGCTTCCATTGCTGGAATATCAACAAATCTGTCCGCGTCAATATCTTTTGCCACCCAATTGCCTTTTCTGACAATGAACCCTAAACGTGTGATATCAGGGAAAGTTTCATTGATGTTAATCATCAAGACTTTTCCGCCAAAATTATATTCAACATCGGTATTATCATCTGTAAAAGTATAAGCTGCGCCATCTAAACCTGTCGGTTTATTTTGCCAAGCCCAAACGTTCCAATCGGTATAGTCACCAAGAAAACGGTAATAGTGAATGAAAATCTTTGGTGAATCAGGATCGACAATAGTTGTTTTCTTAGTCGTAGGAGCAACAGTTGTCGGTGCAACAGTAGTTATATCTGTAGTAGTTGCTTGTTCAGTTGTTGTAGTGTTGCCACAGGCAACGACAGTAAAGACTGTCAACAACATCAAAAACATGAATATTAGTTTTTTCAT
>JAVEWC010000046.1:2528-4932 GCA_034004745.1 Candidatus Izemoplasmatales bacterium
GCTGCAGAGACAGCCAACAAAAAAGCCCTTGCCTTGTCAGGTACTGACGGTTTCAACAACTCTTTCATCCTTCTTGCCAGAGAAGCTGAAACTCAAGCTACTTCCTTAAGACTATATGAAGGAAATGTTTTGGAAAATACTAATGGTACAGGTGATGATACCATCGCTAAATTAAAATGGGGTCAATCATTCTTCACTCATCCTAACGGAGTTGTAAGTTCATCAAGTACAGCTTGGGAAGTTCAATTGCAACAAGAATCAACCATCGCTTTTATCGGTGGAGCTTGGCATTACGAAGCAGCTAAGAGTTCTTTGGGCAATAACTTGGGAATAACAGTTCTTCCTACTTTCACCATTACCGAAGCTGACGCTTACGGAACTTGTGAAGCTGGAACAGTTTTCCAATCAGGTTCATTCTATGACACAAAAGCTTTCTTCATGAAAAAAGGCAGTGCTTACCAAGAATATCTTGAAGATATAATTCTTTATTTAACTAGTGTCGAAGTTCAAGAAGAATCATTTGAAGAAGCACAGAACTTACCGGCATACAAAAATGCTTTGGAAGAATTTGAAGCTTTTGATCAAGACACGCCAGAAATCATGTTGGCATCCGCTCAATTAAGAATGGCAGAATTCTCAATTCCTCAACCATTTGGCGGTTCAAGCAAATTCAATACCTATTATTACCAAAAAGGTGCTCCTGATTTAATTCTTGAAATTTTGGAAAATAGAGACAGTAATTATACCACTCATGCTCAAATACTAGAACAAATGCAATATGTTGAAACAATTTGGAAAACAGGAGTTAACGAAAAAACAAATTAATCCCAATCTTAAGGAGATAATATGGAACATATTGAAAATAAGAAAAATAAAAAGTCGAGTGTAATATCTCGCTTTTTATCTTTTTTTAAAAACCTGGGTTTGGGAATCTTCAACGGATTTATCAACTTGGGTAAGAAAATCAAGAATGGTTGCGCCAAATTCTATCAAAGATTTATGGACGGCAGCCTCGGCACGAAATTGTCACATCTCATTATGGGTGCCGGCAATTTTTATCACAAACAATTTCTTAAAGGTTTAATCTATTTATCAATGCAAGCCGGATTCTTTTACTTGATGATTACTTCTCCTAAAGTCAACAACACGCCAATAGGTTTTAAGTCGTTGTCAAATTTGATAACTCTAGGTACTGAACCTGGCGACTTCTTCACTCCAACCGACAACTCGATGTTGATGTTGCTGTTTGGGGTTATTGTCCTTGGTATTATTGGCATGTTCATAATGGCTTACAGTTCCAACATCAAGAGTTCTTACAAAGCCGATTTGGACAAGAGAAAAAATAAAAAACCTACAAGTTTTAAAGAAGACATTAAATCGTTATTGGATGAAAGATTCCACGTTGCGCTTTTAACACCAGCAATGATCGGTGTCTTGATCTTCACAATCCTACCAACTATCTTCATGATTTTCATCGCTTTCACCAATTTTGACAAAGAACATACTGCAGGATTGCACCTGATAGACTGGGTCGGTTTTCAAAATTTCGCTGATATCTTTAGCGGTACCGGTGAAATATCCAGAAGATTCTTGCCGGTATTATCATGGACTTTAGTTTGGGCTTTCTTTGCGACTACAACCAACTATATCGGTGGTATCCTCCTGGCATTGTTGATTAACAAAAAAGAAGTCAAACTCAAAAAATTATGGCGTACTGTCTTCGTCATCACCATTGCCTTACCGCAGTTCGTAACCCTTTTGGCAATGAGAAGTTTGCTATCTAACGGTGGACCGGTTAACCAAATGTTGGTGACTATCGGACTGTTGCAAGCTAATGAGCCTTTTGAAATTTTAGCCTTTGCCAGCAGTCCTTGGATTGCCAAAACCACCATTATCTTAATCAATATCTGGATTGGCGTGCCATATACAATGTTGATGACATCAGGTATCTTGATGAACGTGCCTTCGGAATTATATGAAGCAGCACAGATAGACGGCGCTACCAAACGTCAGGCTTTCTTTAATATCACGATTCCTTACATCATCTTCGTTACTACGCCGTATCTGATTACTTCTTTCATCGGTAACATCACTAGTTTCAACGTCATCTTCCTTCTGACCGGTGGTTTACCAAGAGCAGCTGGAGGTGCGATTGCCGGTGAAACCGACTTGCTTGTCACCTGGCTCTATAAATTGACAATCGAACAAAACGACTACAATCTAGGCTCAGTTATAGCAATCATGACCTTTATCATTACCGCTTCAGCAACCTTGATTTCCTATCGTCGCAGTAAATCTTATAAAGAGGAGGATGCTTTCCAATGATGACTACTGTAAAAGACCCTAAACAAAAAAAGTTTAGAAGCGTCAAAGCGCAAAAGCTTACATCAACCATCTTTTCCTA
>JAVEWC010000046.1:5032-7869 GCA_034004745.1 Candidatus Izemoplasmatales bacterium
GAAATGATGTACGGCGAACAAGTAAGTTCAAGCCGTTTCACCATTTTTGCGGCCGGTTCAGTAATTGTGGCTATTCCAATCGTTACCCTATTCTTGTCAATGCAGAGATACTATGTCGAAGGAGTTACTGCTGGCGCTGTCAAAGGATAGATGATTATGAAAAAAATAATATCATTAATCCTGATTATCCTTGCCAGCTTTATCACTATGTCATGTAACTCTACTACGAGCAATGAATTTATCATTAAGGAGAAAACCTTGAAGTCAGCCAAAGTTGATGACGCTTACCGAGTTTATTATGAAATCTTTGTCGGTGCCTTCTCCGATTCTAACGCTGATGGCTTAGGAGACTTACAAGGAATTATCAACCGTTTCGATTACCTCAATGATGGTCTGGATGATTCCGGAAAAAGTTTGGGAATTGAAGGTATTTGGCTCATGCCAATAATGCCTTCTCCTAGTTACCATAAATACGATGTCACCAATTACATGGAAATCGATAACAAATATGGCAGCCTGGAAGATTTCGAGAGTTTGACTGAACTGGCAAACTCCAGAAATGTTAACATCATCATCGACTTGGTCTTGAACCACACTTCAAATCAACATCCTTGGTTTAAGTCAGCCAAACAGGCTATCATCGACAATGATATGGACAATAAATACATCGGTTATTACACTTTGGTAAAAGCCAATCAAAAAGAAAGCGGAAAGAAATATTATCCTTTCGCAGGCGATTACTATTATGAAGGGAACTTCTCAAGTTCAATGCCGGAATTAAATCTCGACAACGAGGATTTAAGAGCGGAAATTGTTGAAATCGTCAGTTTCTGGTATGAAAAAGGGGTATCCGGATTTAGGCTTGATGCGGCTAAATACCCTTATCTTTATGAAGAAGAAAAGAACATCGAGTTTTGGAACTGGTTCGTTTCGGAATGCAAGAAAATCAAACCTGATACCTACATAGTTGGGGAAGTTTGGTCAGGCGACAGTTTGATTGCTCCATATTATGAGTCGTTTTCCAACTTCGACTTCGGCATGTCAGGAATTGATGGGGCAATCATTCAAACTGCCAAGCAATTCGATGACGTAAACAACTATGTCGATTATCTTAATCGTTATCGCAACATGATCGAAGCCGTCAATCCCAATGCCATCTTGACTCCTTTCATTTCCAACCATGATATGGATAGAGCCGCCGGTTATTTAAGTTTGACTGACTATGAAATGCAGATGGCAGCCAATCTTTATCTTCTAACCTACGGCAATCCTTTCATCTATTATGGTGAAGAGATTGGCATGAAGGGTTCGAGGTCAACGGAAATGACTGATGCGAACAGAAGATTGGCCATGCTTTGGGGAGACGGAGATACCGTAAAAGATCCAATCGGTACGACTTATGATCCCTTGAAACAAACAAACGGTACCGTGACCTCCCAGTTATTGGAGGAAATGAGCCTTTATAATCATTATAAGAAACTATTGATGATCAGAAAGGCCAATCCAGAAATTGCCAGAGGAAAATATACTGTACTCGAGTTTGCTGGTTACAATACTTTTGGAGGATTCTTGACAACTTATAATGATGTTACCTTGGGAATTTTCCATAATACGGGCAGTACGGAATTAACGATCAAATTAAGTGATTTTACCGATTTTGAGTTTTCAATCGTCAGAGCTTACGTCGGTAGCGGGATTGCGGAAATAAATGGCGATAATCTAGTAATAGCGCCGTTTACTTCGGTAATTCTAAAATAATAAAAGCGTTTACACATTTACTTTGCAAAAGGTCAATTGGATTGACACGCATTACCCGCAGTGATATAATGTTAGCAAGTTTTAAATTTAATTTAAAATATAAGGAGAGAAAAAATGAAAAAATTAGCATTATTATTTTCAATCGTAGTCTTCGGTTTAGTTTTAGTTGCTTGTGGTGGAACTACTACAGCAGCTCCTACAACCGCAGCTCCTACAACTGCAGCTCCTCAACTTTTGGAAAACACCGCAAAAGATTACTACTTAACTGGTAACTGGAACGGTTGGGATACAAAAGAAGACGCTGTAATGGAAGCTATTTATTTAGCAGATGAAAGAGTCGCTTCAATCGCTGATGAATTGGAAGACGTAAAATACTTGTATGTATTAGAATTATTCTTACCTTCTGATGATGCAGGTTGGACTGTAAACTACATCGTTGATGAAGAAAACATTCAATTCAACGGTAACCAAACAGTAAAAGTTATCCGTACCTTAGCTGGTGATCCAGACACAAGAGACTGGTGGGCACAAAGTCCTGAATCAGGCGAAATCACAAACTTGACTCCAGACACATTGTTCATACCTCCATTCATTGAAAACGCTACAACTACTTTTGTAGACGATATGGATACAGTTGAAGACACTGAAGATGACGTAACTTACACAACTGGCGCTTGGAATGACAACCCAGTAGCTTTAGAAGCTGGTTCTTATTTAGCAGTTTTCGCTGAATTTGAAGACGGATCTAAAGGTTTAGGTTTAATCTCTACAGCTTTGGTTAACACAGCTAAAGATTATTATGTAACCGGACAATTCAATGGTTGGGATACAAAGGCTGACGGCCAAATGATGGCTGCTGGTTTAAATCATCCAGCTTTGGCAGAACTTGATTTAGATGGCGCTAAATACATTTACGCTTTACAAATCGTTCTTCCTGCAGAAGATGCTGGTTGGACTGTTAACTACATCGTTGATGAAGAAAACGTTCAATTCAACGGTAACCAAACAGTTAAAGTTATCCGTACCTTGGCTGGCGATCCAGACTCAAGAGACTGGTGGGCACAAAGTCCTGAATCAGG
>JAVEWC010000047.1:0-7555 GCA_034004745.1 Candidatus Izemoplasmatales bacterium
CTTTATTTTTATAATTTTTCCACTTTCAAGGGTAGAAAAGGATTATATCTGGAAGATTTGTTTGTTTATGAGCAATATCGCAAGCTGGGTATAGGCAAGGCCTTGTTCGAATATTTGTTAAAAGAAGCCCGTCAAAACAACTGCGGCAGAATGGAATGGGTATGTCTAGATTGGAACCAACCAGCCATCGACTTTTATTTGAGCAAAAAAGCCAGACCAATGGACGAGTGGACGATTTTTCGGATTGATGAAAAAGATTTTATGTAACTTAAGCAAATCGTTTTGAATAAGTAAATTACTTTGTTAAAATATTAGAGTAAATTAAAATTTATGGAGGATAATAATTATGCCAGTTAAAGTTACTACCGAGACTTTTAAAAGTGAAGTATTAGATTCAAACATTCCAGTTATCGTTGATTTTTGGGCTCAATGGTGCCGTCCATGTTTAATGTTGGCTCCTGTTTTGGATGAAATCGCCAAAGATTTGGAAGGCAAAGTAAAAGTTGCTAAAGTTAACGTTGATGAAGAAGGTTATCTAGCAAATCAATTCCGTGTTTCCAGTATTCCAACTGTCTATTTATTTGAAAATGGTCAAGTAAAAAATCAAGTTGTCGGTTTAATGAGAAAAGACGATTTATTAAAGAGACTTGGTTTGAAATAAAACAATGTACGACGTAATAGTGATAGGCGGAGGACCGGCAGGTGCGTCCGCCGCTATTTATTTACAAAGATTTCGCCTGAAAGTCTTGATGTTGATGAAGGATTTGGGTACCTTGGGTAAAACCGATCACATCGACAATTATTGGGCTTTTGAAAACACCGTTTCCGGAAAGCATCTCGTGGAACAAGGTGTAGCTCAAGCAAAGAGACTGGGTGTAGACGTTTTGGAAGAAGAAGTAATCGGAATTGAAAATTTTGAAAATTATACAGTAAAAACTACAAAAAACGAGTACTATGGAAAAACCGTATTGATCGCTACTGGTCAAGCCAAGCCCAACTTAAAAATCAAGGGCTTCAAGGAGTTTATCGGTAAAGGCGTTTCCTTCTGTGCCATCTGTGATGGTTTTATTTATCGCAATAAAAAAATCGGCGTAATCGGCAATGCCGAATTCATGTTGGAAGAGTTGGAAATTTTACGTAACTTTACCAAGGATATCACGGTTTTTACTCATGGACTAGGGCTTCCGCTTCACATAGAAGAAGAAATTACCGAAAAATTGGTTACCGCTCCGCTTTGTGAAATACATGGTAATGAAGTGGTAAAAAAAGTTGTAACCGAAGAAGGAGAATATGAAGTAGACGGCTTATTCGTTGCCATTGGAACGCCTTCAGCCAATGATTTTGCCTTGAGAATTGGCGCATTTATTGAAAACAACTATATCGTCGTTGACGATAATCATATGACAAACGTTCCGGGATTATTTGCGGCAGGAGATTGCATCGGGGGGTTGCTGCAAGTTGTAAAAGCAGCGAGCGATGGTGCACATGCAGCAATAGCGATTAATAAATATTTAAAGACAATAAAATGAAGACTGTCATAAAACCTTTTTTTTGATGAATTTACATAAAGGGTTTTAGACAGTCTTTTTATTTTTTTCAATAGTAAACAAAACTTAAAAAGTGATGAAAAAATTAACTATTGAATGCCCATAGATAGCCCTTTTTAAAAAATGTTATAATCGCTAGATTTAGCGATTAGGTTGAAATGGGTTACATGCTTGAAAAAAATGTAAAAATAATAATAAAAATTACTTGCAATTTTAAAAAAACATTCTATAATTAACTTTTGTAAATATGTAAAAAAATGAGGGGGTAGAAGATGGAGAACCAGCACGCTTTAATTGAATTAAAAAACATATCTAAAAGTTATGACGATGAATTGGTTGTCAAAAATGTCAACTTAACTATATATCGGAACGAGTTTCTGACGCTTTTAGGTCCATCAGGTTGTGGTAAGACAACCATCTTGAGAATGATTGCCGGTTTCATTAAACCGGATGAAGGCGATATTATCATCAATGGCAAAGTCTTTAATGATTTACCGCCATATGCCAGACCAATTCATACGGTCTTTCAAAAATACGCATTATTCCCGCATCTGAACGTCATTGACAATGTTGCTTTCGGTTTGAACAACAGGAGCTGGGAGTATTTGGAAAACTTTTATGGACAAGAAAAAATCGCAGCGGAAATAAAAGAATTATCGACAAAAAAAGAAGTTTCTGCCAAAAAAGCGATAAAAAGTTTAATCTACAAAGATTCAGTTCAAGCACTGAAGTTGGTTAAACTGGATGGTTTTATCAAAAGAAAAGTCGATCAACTTTCCGGGGGGCAACAACAACGTGTAGCTTTGGCTAGAGCCTTGGTCAATAAACCGGAAATCTTATTGCTTGATGAACCATTGGCGGCTTTGGATCTAAAACTTAGACAAAACATGCAATATGAATTAAAGGAAATGCAACGTACTTTAGGAATTACTTTCTTATTCGTCACTCATGACCAAGAGGAAGCAATGACCATGAGCGATAGAATTGTTGTAATGAAAGAAGGTGTAATCCAACAGTTAGGTGCACCTAAATCAATCTATAACGAACCAATCAATCGCTATGTCGCAAACTTTATTGGTGAAACCAATATTTTACCGGGAAGATATGTCAAGAAAGACTTGGTCAATTTCTTGGGAGTCGACTTCAAGTGCATGGGTTACAACTTTAATGACGGAGAAGACGTTGACGTGGTTATCAGACCTGAAGACTTTGACGTTGTCGATGTTGAAAAAGCTAAATTAGTCGGTGAAGTTGTCTTCAGTTTATTCAAGGGTGTTCATAACGAATATGAAGTTTTGGTAAAGGGTGAGAAGCTATTGGTTCATACCTACGAAAGTTATGAGGTGGGTCAACCAATCGGTTTGACGATTGACCCTTACGAAATTCACATGATGAAGGTTGAAACCGGTGAATAAGGAGTTTAAAGTCTTGGCCGTTCCCTATAAGATCTGGCTGAGCATCTTAGTTTTCATTCCAATTTTAGCGATGCTGTTCATCAGTTTTTCCAATTTGAGTTCTTCGATTTCAGTGGGAGAATTGACTCTATCTTTAGCCCATTTCAAGCTCTTGTGGGAAAGTTCGACTGTAATCGCTTTTCGCAATTCGCTCATATTTGCAGTAGCGACTACTTTAATTAGCTTTGTCTTGGGTTATTTCATTGCTTATGAAATCAAATTATCAAAATTTAAGAACAAATTTATTCTCTTGACATTTGTAATTTTGCCCATGTGGTCAAACTTGATTTTAAGAACTGAAAGTTTAGCCAACATTATGTCCGAGAATAACATATTGAAGAATATCCTTGGCTTTAACTTATTTGGCAATATCTCCGGTACTTGGATGGCTGTATTATTCGGATTGGTATTTACATACATGCCATTCATGATTCTATCTGTATATACCGCTTTGGAAAAGATTGATTTTGCTTTGGAAGAAGCTGCCCTTGACTTGGGGCTCAGACCAATCAAGAAATTTTGGAAAGTCGTATTTCCGCTATCTTTCAAGGGCGTAGTGACCGGAGCTATCATGGTTTTTTTACCGACACTAGCTGGATTTGCGATACCCAAAATCTTGTCTCGCGGAAGAATAGTTTTTATCGGTAATATCATCGAACAGAAATTTATCTATACTAATTACAACCATGGCGCATTACTCGCAGTAGTCATTCTTTTCTTCATTTTAGGTTCAATTCTCTTGATAACTAAATTTGACAAGGAAGGAGAGACTTTATTATAATGGAAAATCAAAAAGCTACTTTAAAAGATTATGGTTATAGAGATTTTACAACACTAAACAAAATCTACAAGATACTGAAAAAAGTATTTGTAGTCGCTATTGTCCTTGGTCTTTATATTTCCATCATTGTAATTGCGATTCAATCAATTAATGAAAGCAGAAACTTGAGTATTTTCACAAGAGTTTCCTTCCAGTGGTATGCAAACATTCTGCAAGAACAAGAATTGATGCAGGCTATCAGGAACACCTTCTTGGTCTCGTCGATTGCGACAGTCCTGGCAACTTTCCTTGGTACATTCTTTGCGATAGGATTATATGCCTTGAGCAAGAAGGTCAGAGTTTTATGGATGCTGCTTAACAACGTACCAATCCTTAATGCGGACATCGTCACCGGTTTTAGCTTGATGTTGATGTTCAGGTTGTTGATGGTGGTTTTCCCTAATATATTTGGTTTGTTCACCTTGGTTATGGCGCATTTATTCTTTACTATTCCTTATGTAATCTTGAGTGTCATGCCAAAATTAAAGGAAACGGATCCTAATTTGATGGATGCCGCAATGGATCTAGGCGTCAGACCTTATAAAGCTCTAATCAAAGTCGTAATTCCAGCTATCAAAGCTGGTATCTTCAGTGGTATGTTGTTGGCCTTAACCATGAGTATCGACGATTTTGCCATTTCATATTTTACGACTGGAGCAGGTTTTGATAACCTGTCAATCTGGATTTATGCCGTAATCGGCAGAAGAAATCTGACACCTTCTGTATATGCATTTTCAACGCTACTGACAATCTTTACTTTAGTGGGATTGCTGACATATCAATTTTTGCAAAAGCAAAAGAAAGGAAAAAAGAATGAAAAGAATAATTTTAGCGACATTGCTTCTTAGTTTGACCATTGTTTTAACAGCATGCAACTCTCGTCCGAAGTTGAGACTTTTAAACTGGGGCGAATATATTAACGATGAGGTTGTTGAAAAGTTTGAAGCGGAAACAGGAATTGACTTGATTATTTCCGTTGCCGATTCAAATGAATTGTTTTATCAAAAAATCAATAGCAAAACCACAGCGTTCGACCTTGTAATTCCTTCGGATTACATGATTGAAAAAATGGTACAAGAAAATATGTTGATTGAATTGGATTATTCGAAACTTCCAAACCGTGGAACTGTCACTTATATGGATGGTGTAAACCAAATTTTTGACTCCATGACTCAAACTACTTTGGCAAGATCAAATAAGACAGTTGATTATACCGATTTTGCTGTACCTTATTTCTGGGGAACTTTTGGCATCGTCTACAACAATAGAGTAGAAGGTTTGGAAGAAGCCTTGAACGAGCACGGATGGGATGTTTATTTTGAAGCCGACACCTATTTTCCAACTGCGAGAAGGGGCATGTATGACGTACCGCAATTTGCTTACGCTGCCGCTATGATGTATATGGGAAATAATCCTAATGACTATAGTTCAACTCTACTCGGAGAAGTAGAAACAGTGATTGAGAATGCTGATTTCATCGAATGGGGCGACGATACATTGAAACGTAATGTGGAATCGGATAATTTGGATATGGCTTTTGTTTACACTGGCGATTATCTTGACAGATTATACATTCAACTTGACGAAGGCAAAACTTTGGCAGAAGTACAGGCTGATTTTGATCTTTACATTCCTGACACTACCATGGTTTTCATCGATTGCATGGTAATTCCTAACACGGCTACCAACATCGACGGCGCACACCAATTCATCAACTTCCTGCTTAATCCGGTAAATGCCGCTTTGAATGCAGAAGTTGTTGGATATGCGGTTGCTTATCAAGAAGCGTTCGATCAAATAATTTCTTATCTTGATTCAGCTGACGTGACTAAACATAACTGGGCAACTGCTAATAGCATCTATTACAATATGGAAGCGGAAAGAACTTTCTATCCACTGACTACCTTACATCCTGATGATATCGATGCTATCAATACCATGGTTCAAAACGTTATCACCGGTTGATTTGTCCGATAAATTTGATTTAAGCAACTTTCTCATGAAACAAGAAGAAAGTTGCTTTTCTTTTTGAATAATCTTGACAAGCCAAGAAAAAACGGTTTATAATTATTGTAAGTTAATAAGCGCAAAGAGAAATGATAGGACGAATACCGATAAATGGGATTTTTTTCGTTCTATTTGCTTTATTAGGGGTAATATATGATTAATCAAAGAGTTATACCCGCAATATCAAATCATAAAAAATTGAAAGAATTTTTGGAGACGGACTTGACCTTTGGCATCTTGATGAATTTTCAACTTGCGCAATTGGAAGATTTAGTCAAGCAGATGAAAGCCAAAAGCAAAAAAGTGCTAATTCATTCTGAATTGATCAAAGGGTTGGCCAGCGATGAATATGGAGCAATATATCTAATTCAAGTGCTTAATGTTGATGGCATCATCTCGTCAAAACCAAAAGTCATAGAAGTCTGCAAGAAACGCGGTGTCTTGGGAATTTATCGTTTCTTCATCAAGGATACCATCTCTTTGGAGCAATCTCTTGACATCGGCAGAAGATTGCGACCTGATTATGTCGAGATATTGCCGGCGGCTTGTTTTGATTTGATTGGCGATATCAAAAAAGATTTGAATGCAAAAGTTTTGATGGGCGGCTTGATTCAAGATGAAGAACAGGCCGACAATTGTTTCAATCATGGAGCCATTGCCATTACCACTTCGAAATCGGAACTTTGGCATTTGTAAAAACTTAATAATTTTAGAGAGAAAAAGAGCGAGTAAAACGATGTTTATAGACATTTTTTTGCTCGTTTTTATTATAAAAGGGGATTATTTATGTTATATGACTATATTATTATTGGCGCAGGAATTATCGGTTCATGCGTTGCCAGGGAACTTTCGCGATATGATGCTAAAACATTGGTTTTGGAAAAAGAAAATGACGTTGCCAATATTCAAAGCCTGGCCAATAGTGCAATTGTCCATTCTGGTCACAATCCTGAACCTGGGTCTTTGAAAGCAAGACTTTCGGTGTGGGGAAACAAACTATATGAACAGATGGAAAATGAGTTGCAAATACCACTTTTAAGAAGCGGAGCTTTTGTTGTTGCCCATAATGAAGCTGAAGAAAAAGAACTGGAAAAGTTAGCTGCACTTGCAAAAGTAAATGGCGTTTTGGAATATGCAATCATGGATTACGAAGAAGCTAAACTATCTGAACCAAACCTCGCAAAATCAGTAACCAAGGTATTGTCTTTGCCAACCACAAAAGTCACCTATCCGTGGGAGGTGGCTTTTGCAGCCCTGGAAGTAGCCATAAAAAATGGGGTTGAATTCATGAAGAATGCCAAAGTTACTGCAGTTGAAAAAACAGATGAATATTTCATGGTAACTGTAAATAACAAAGATTCATATCTAACCAAGAATTTGATAAACGCAGCGGGAGTCGCAAGTGACGACATTGCCAAGTTGATTGAAAAAAATGTTCCTTATCAAATAAAAGGAAGAAAAGGCGAATATTTCGTTTTGGACAAAAGAGTGAAAGGTTTCGTCAATCACATTCTTTATCCTTTACCAACGGAACTCGGTAAGGGAGTTTTAGTAACGCCTCAATACCATGGGGAAATTTTGCTTGGACCAAACTCTGTAGAGGTAGAAGATAAATACCATCCGACTACTTCCTTTGCCGGTCTAAACTATGTAAAAGAACACGCTTCACTCTTGGCTGACAATATTCCGTTCAATCAAATAATTCGCAGTTTTGCCGGTATCAGATC
>JAVEWC010000048.1:0-2746 GCA_034004745.1 Candidatus Izemoplasmatales bacterium
TCATATTCATGCTGAAAGACAATTGCTGGATAACCTGAAAGTTTAAGAATGGTTTCCTTTACTTCCTTGGTTTCCAAATTTACCAGATTGACTCTGGCTTTTATCTTCTTGTGTCTTTTAACAAGACCAGTAGTATCTTCGTCTACCGATAAACAACCTTCTCCACTTGGAAGATATGTTGTCGCCTCGGAGTAAGAGATGATTTTGGGATTAACTACTGCATATTTATGAAGCACCTTGAAGGTTTCATCTAGGGTCTTCATACAAAACATTTTTAATGATTTATTGATTTGTGGAGCGGCTAAACCAACCGATGATCTTAAACCATATTTTTCCACCATTTCATCATCTTGAGAGTTTTCAATATACTCCATCATATCTTTTAGGGTATTGAAAACTTCATCTGATAAGGGTAGGTCAACTGGTTTGGCTTTCAATCTTAAAGTTGGATGACCATCCATAATTATATCTTTATTTAATAACATATTTATCACCAAGAAAATTATAACACTTTCAATTATAAAAATAAAGAAAATTGACCATTACTATTTGGAAAAGCGCTATAATATGGTATAATTAACTAAACAAACAGATAAACAGGGGTTCATAATGATCAAAAGAAAAGGCATAATCATCTATTTTAGAAATAAGAAAATTGTCAATAAACTTAAAGAATTCAATGTCAACGTTACATATGTCAATGACAATCTTAAGTATCTTACCGGTTATATCGACGAAGAAAGATATGACGAACTTTACAACAACCTTAAAAACCACCGTCTTGTGAAGAAAATAGAAGCATCAAAACAAGAGATGGAATCACTAAGTTTTTCAATCTAAAAAATAATTTAGCCTGTCAATAGAAAATACTTGACAGGCCATATTTTTTTTGTTATAATTTGACAGGAAATTTATTTAGGAGGATTATTAATTATGGTAAAATTAAGATTACAAAGATTTGGTACACACAAAAAGCCTTTTTATCGTATCGTAGCTGCCGACGCTAGAAAAACTAGAGATGGTAGATATTTGGAAATCGTTGGTGTTTATGAACCTACTAAACAACCGACATTTGTCGAAATCGATAACGAATTAGCAAAAAAATGGTTACATGCTGGTGCCCAACCAACAGACACAGTTAGAAGTTTATTAAAAAAAGCTGGGGTTATCGACGAATTTTTATCTGAAAAGAATAGCAAGTAGAAGGTATAATAATGGCTGTTAATTTTGAAAAACTAGTCCTCGACTTGGTTACGCCATTAGTCATTCATCCGGAAGATCTATTGGTAAAGAAATTTTCCGAAGATGAAAATTCTATTACAATCCAAGTCCTAGTTAACCAGGAAGACTTAGGCAGGGTAATCGGTAAGGGCGGAAAAATCGCCAATGCAATCAGAACGATATCATACGCTGCTGCATCCAAGCAAGGAAAAAAGATAAAAATCGATATTGATTCATTTGAATAAGATGAAAAGAGAAACTATAGCTGTCAGTGCTTGTTTATTGGGTGTTAATTGTAAATATAATGCGAAAAACAATCTCAATTTTAAGGTTATTGAATACCTAAAAGGAAAAGAGGTTGTCTTGGTTTGCCCTGAAGAATTGGGCGGACTTTCTACACCGAGAATACCAAGTGAAATTCAAAAAGACGGTAAGGTCATGAACCAAGAGGGTTTAGACGTTACTGACAACTTTCTGCTGGGAGCGAAAAAAACATTGGCGATAATGCGACAAGCTGAAGCCAAAAGCATCATCCTCAAAGACGGTTCACCGTCTTGTGGTTTTAAGTGTATTTATGACGGTAGTTTTTCAGGCACCCGCATAAAGGGCAAAGGAATCACCGCTACATATTTACAACTTAATGGAATTGAAATAATAGATTTAGAGACGTAAAAAATCAACTAAACAGTTGATTTTTTTTCAAGAAAAGAGAAAAAATGAAAATTAAGAATGAAATTCAACAAGCAATAACAGAAATGGGATTTGTCAATTTGACTCCTATCCAGGAGCAAACAATTCCTTTATTATTAATGGGCAAGGACGTCATCGGGAATTCGCATACAGGTACAGGGAAAACCGCTGCTTTTGGTATTCCTTTATTGGAAATGATCGATTTCACCAGCAATGAAATTCAAGCCTTGATCATTACTCCTACCAGAGAATTGTCAGTTCAGATAAAAGCGGAATTGACCAATATCTCCAAATATATCAATGGCGCAAGAATCGTCAATGTTTATGGTGGCGAGATTATCACCAGACAATTTGCAGAACTTAGAAAAAAACCGCAAATCATCATCGGTACTCCAGGAAGAATCATCGATCACTTAAAAAGAAAAACGATGAATTTTTCCAATATCAAATATTTGGTTTTGGATGAAGCTGACGAAATGTTGAAGATGGGTTTTATCGAAGATATTGAAACTATCTTTGAATATACTCCGGAAAACAGACAAACTTTGATGTTCTCAGCGACAATGCCAAAAAGAATCGTTGATTTAGCGCAAAAATACTTGATCAATCCCGAATTGGTAACTTCTGTCGGTGAAGAAAAGACAAATCAAGATATTTCGCAGTATTACTACAAAGTTAAAAAAGAAAACAAAACCGAAGCCATCTATCGTTTGTTAAACATTTATCGGCCGACTTTGGCACTGATTTTCTGTAATACCAAATTACAGGTCGACAAAGTTACCGAAGAATTGATAGGCAGAAAAATCAATTGTGACAAAATCCATGGCGATTTGCC
>JAVEWC010000048.1:2846-5384 GCA_034004745.1 Candidatus Izemoplasmatales bacterium
TCTTACAGTTTCCGATGTGCTAGATTTTGTCACTTCCAATGTCAAGATGAATGGCAAGGAAATTCAAGATATTGCTATCTTGTCAGCTTTTTCATTCTTCTCCGTCGATAAAAAATATGCGACAGCCATCATGAGCAATTGTAAGAATAAAAAACTAAAAGGGAAAAAGGTTATCTTATCCGTTTCTAAAAAAGGCAGAAGATAGTAATATCTTGTGTGAATATTGACTTTTAGCCGTTATTGATTATAATTAAATAGTAAGGTTAAGGGGGATATTTATGAAAAAATTAGGCTTAATGGTATGTACAAATTCATCGATAGATTATCTTGATTATGATTTTGACGTTACTATCATCAGATCAATGGTCATTATGGGCAATAAGGAATACGTCGATTATGAAGAATTGACGGCACCTGAGTTTTATGAAATGCTCGATAAAGACCCAAGCATTTTACCGAGAACTTCCATGGCTTCAACAGGTACAATGTTGGAGGCATACGAAAAATTGCGCGACCAAGGCTGCGATACAATTTTGTTCGTAACCATCTCATCAAAAATGAGCGGTATTTATGATAATGCCATCATGGCTTCAAAAATGGTTGAAGGTGTCAAAGTTCATGTGTTTGATTCCAAATCAGTCGGCTATATTGAAAGCAAAATGATTTTTAAGGCACACGAAGATTTCGTGGCTGGCAAATCAATGGAAGAAATCATCAAGGATTTGGAATTCATTCGTGATAACAATAAAATCTATTTTGCGGTAAATGACTTGAAATTCTTGATTAAAAACGGCAGACTTTCAAACGCTGCCGGATTCATGGCTAACATGCTCAAGATAAAGCCGCTACTGGAAATTGATCAAAACGGTGCAGTAGTTAGTATAGAAAAAATTCGTACTTTCGGTAAAGCGGTCGACAGAGTCATTGAAAAATTCATGGAAGAAACCGCAGGCAAGAATGTTGAAGCTTTCATCGTTCACGCCAACAATCCGGAAACTGTAAAATACATCAGGGAGAAAGTCTTGACTTTAAGACCAGAAACTGGGGAAATCAAGGATTATTTATTGGCTCCGGCAGTAGCCGCACACTCCGGTCAAGGAGCGATTACAATCGGATATCTCTTAAAACAATAGGGGTACATATGATTAACAGTGATGTTATCAGAGGACATATCGAAACCATCATCCTGAAATTGTTGATGGAAAAAGACATGTATGGATATGAACTCGTTAACGTAATCAAGGAAAGAACCAACAATTTATTTTTAATAAAAGAAGCAACTCTTTATGCAGTTTTACAAAGACTCGAGAAAAAAGAGTTGATTTCTTCATATCTAGGGGAGAAAACCTTCGGTGGCAAGCGAAGATATTATCAAGTAAGTCCTTTGGGAAGGGCTTATTTCAAGGAAATGCTTTCCGAATGGGACATGCTAAGAAAAATCATGTTCAATATGTTAGGAGAATCAAATGAACAAGATTAAGACTTTTGTCAGTAAATTATTGAAAGACTATTTTAACGATCAAGATAAAAAAGAACTGATTGAGATTTTAACCACCAGTCTGGAAGAAAAAGTTGACGACTTGGTTCAAAGCGGAACTCCACTTGAAGAAGCCATCGATAAATCAATTAATGAGTTCGGTGATGTTCATGATGTTTTGGAAGCTTATCCAGAACTTAACAAGAAACAAGAAATCATAAAAAAAAGAAAACATCAATTCCTGTTTTCTTTATTGGGATATTTAATCGTCAGTGGCATAGCCATTTATATCAATTTTACCTTTATTCAGTTTTTCGCTGATATCTTATGGTTCATCTTGATATTAATCGCTTTGTTATTCTGGCCTATCAGCATGTTGTTTAGATACTTATCAGTAAAAAAGTAAAGGATTTGGGATTTTGAAGACACGTAAACTTATTTTTATTGCTATAATGATCTCGATTTCGGTGGTTTTATCAATCGTCGAAACGGCGATTTCCGGTATGATCTTTTTAGTACCCGGGGTTAAACTTGGTCTAGCCAATGTCATAACTTTGATTGTGCTGATGACTTTGGGTGAGAAGGATGCTTTTCTGGTAGTTTTTATCAGGATTTTAATTGTAGCTTTGACTTACAGCGGTTTATTTTCAAATTCATTCTGGATTAGTATCTCTGGTGGAATGCTCGCAATCTTGGGAATGATTTTGATTAAAAAAACTAAATTATCGATTTTTAGCATCTCTGTATTTGGTTCTTTATTGCATATGGTAGGACAGATTGCAGCGGCAATCGTCGTTTCCAATACGGAAACCTTGATTTATCTTTTGCCATACATGATTGCCTTAAGTGTGCCAACAGGATTGATAACTGCTTATTTAGCTAGAAGGATAATTACCAATTTTTCCGATACCATCAAGAACTTCAAATAAAAAAAGCGCTGAGGCGCTTTTTTAATTGATCGGTTCCATTAAGTAATCAGCGAAATTTTCACTCATGACTATATTGTCTTTGTCGACATACCACAGTGCTTCCAAACCTTCAGTGTTGTTCACGAATTCAAG
>JAVEWC010000048.1:5484-7371 GCA_034004745.1 Candidatus Izemoplasmatales bacterium
TTGACGCCTGAATAAGCGTGATACTTATCGAAATATTGATGATACTTTATCGTCAACTCTTCAAATTCCTGGAAAATTTCATTTACTGGTTTAGTAGTTTCAGAGTTAATATATATTTTTAATGATAATACTGTATCAAAATAAGATGTATAACGTTTTTCACAGGTAAACACACCATTGCCGTTATCAATACAAATGTCGGGATTGGGGTTTGTCAGTATTGTAGTTTCGCCACCGCAGGCAGTTAATGTAACGGTAAATATCGTAAGTATGATTAGCAATAAAGCTTTTTTCATGTCGAGTCTCCTTTTTTATTTAAAAATAGTCGAATTTGTTATATAATTATCTTTGTAAGCAGGTGATATTATTAAAAAGCGTGATATTATTTTCATCGGATTGATTTTGCTGTTTGCGTTGCTCAGCGGCTTGGCATTTAAAATCATTGAAAAAATCAATGATACCGGCAATACTTACGCAAAGATAGTTTATCAAAACGAAGTAATCCTGATGATAAATTTAAAAAATAATGAGTATCATGTCTATGATACCATCTATAAGGAACAAATACATGTAGCTAGAGCACAAGAAGGCATCTACTATGTACCGGGCAAGACCACAACCGAAATGACAGAACTTTATGTGACTGACGAATATGCCGAAACAAATCAAATTGTCGGTATAAAAGTAGTGGTGGCCGATGAAAAAATCAGTGTAGCCTATCAAGAAAGTCCGAAAGATCTTTGTCAATTTCAAAAACCAACTTCATCACCTTTGGTTCCTATCGTTTGTTTACCGAATGAATTGGTAATCAATGTCTACACCGACATTGAGAGTGATCAATTCATACCTGATTCAATATTGGAGTGATAAAATGTTAGTAATTGTCAACAATAGCGTGTTTTTGATTTCAAGAATAATTTTATTTTTTGTAGCAACAATGTTTATTTTCAAAACAATTCAAGCAGTGGATTTAGCAAAGGTCTTTAAACCAAATTCCGGTGATCAAATTCGCTTTTTGTATATGGTCATTTCGGTAATACTTGGATATTTCTTCGTTGATGCCATCGTATCATTGTTTGAAAATCTTAATAATCTACTTTGACATAACTTTCTTTTTGCGAGATAATCTCAAGTTTGTCCTGATAATTATTATGGTTGAAGATTTTCTCTTTGATTTCTGAAAAATTATGTTCGTCAAGTTGAAAGTAAAAGGTAACAACATCACTATAATCCACTTTTTCGAGCCGGGTTTGTTCACGTATGATTTTATCGATATTGCCAATCAATTCATAATCACAAGTAACCTTGCAGGTGAATGTGGTTATTTTTTTTGTGAATTCAGCTTGCTTGACAGCTAAAGCAGCGGTGTGAGAATAAGCCCTGATCAAGCCGCCTCCACCTAATAGAATTCCTCCGAAATATCGAATGACGATTATAAGGCAATCATTGAGGTTATTGTTCTTGATGACTTCAAGGATGGGATAACCGGCTGTTCTGGTTGGTTCACCGTCATCGGAATATTTTTGTTGGAAATCATCCAGGATGTAAGCATAGGTATAATGATTTGCTTCAGGATAATCTTTTCTGGCTTGTTCCAAGATTGAATTTATTTCTTCGACAGTTTCGACATGAAAAATAAGACCGATGAATCTCGACTTTTTTTCGATATATTCAACTTGGGAAAAACCAGCTATTGACTTCATTTTCTCACCGAAAGTATTATAACATAAAGTTAGCAATTTAAAAACATAAATCTTGAAGGAAAACGCTCTACATTTATCAATGATTTACTGTAAAACAATTAGTATAATATCAATGATTATGTTATAATTATTTTGGTGATTTTATGAATAGATCGCATGCTTTGGGAAGAACCATTCTGGAAAA
>JAVEWC010000049.1:0-6868 GCA_034004745.1 Candidatus Izemoplasmatales bacterium
GTTAACCAGCCACCACGAGAGATGTCATAGTTACCATCAGTTCTTGTATCTTGGAATGTTGCCCATTCTTCGTTACCTAACTGAATTGTGAATCCTAGGTTTTCTGCCCACATCTCTTGAATTAATTCACCAACTTGTTGATGAGCTTCAGAAGTATTGTAGAGATATTCTTTGGTTTCTAATTCTGCTCTCAATGTAGCTACTGGATCAGCAGCTTCTGGGAATAATTCATTTGCAGCGGCTTCAAAATATGTTACTGCTTCATCATATTTACTGTCATCTGCTACGATTTCCGAATCGTCCTTAGCGTTTTCATAGAAGTCTTCACCGTTGTGGTCCATAAATCCCTTAGGGATGAATCCAGCTGCTGGGATTGCACCTGTGCCAACTGCTTCAACCAAAGCTTGTCTATCAATTGAAAGATTCAAAGCTTTACGTAAGTTCAGATTATAGAATACATCGAGATTACGATTTCCTATATCTCTGGTACCACCAATTTCTGGCGCTCCTGATAAGTTGAAGTTAGCGTAATAAGTACCCAGTAAAGGATAATTGTAGAACTCTGTCGATGAAATTGTAAGGTTAGGAATTTCTTGAGATGGAACGTCATTTAGAACATCCATTTCTCCGGCAACATATTTTGCATATGCAGTAGAAGAAAGATCAATAAAGTAACCTTTAATTTTTTCAATACCTACTTCATCAGCATTCCAATAATATTCATTCTTTTCAAGAATTAAATGATCGCCCACTTCATATTTTGTTAAGTGGAAAGGCCCATTAGAGATAGCCTTGTCTGGATCTTTTGCCCATGCGCCATCGCCTTCAATTGTTGCTGTTTCAGGAACAGGCAAGAAATGATAGAATGCCATTAAAGAAACAAACCAGTTTGTTGGAGCTGTTAAAGTTACTTCGAATTTTGCACCATCTTCCAATGATTTGATACCGACATCTGCTTTTAAAGCGTCAAGTTCAGCATCAACTTCAGTTTCAGCAAATACAAATTCATTAGCGCCTACAACGTTAGTGTATTCCCAAATCCAGGAATATTCACTAGCGTTTCTTGGGTCCATACCTCTTAGCCAAGAACGAACAAAGTCATCAGCATCTAGTTTTGTGCCATCAGACCATTTAGCGTTAGCTCTGATATTAAAAGTATAGACTAGACCGTCGGTTGAAACAGTCCAAGATTCAGCCATACCTGGTAAAACTTCACCATTTTTTTCTCTGACTAAACCTTCAAAAGTGTTGTTGATAACGTCACCACCATCACTAGCACCATTTAAGCCTGGATCCAATGTTTTTGGATCAGCACCGATGTTCCAGTGCATGATGTCTGGGTCGTAACCATTACAGCCGATTACAGCAAGTACGGCTAAAATAGCTACAAAAGCCAATAATAATTTCTTCATAAAAATACAAATCTCCTCCTTTAATTTTTTATTTCAAATAATCATAATCAATAATTATGGTTACTTCAAATCATTAATTTCTCTAACGAAATGACATGCTACAAAATGCAAAGGCTTGATTTCTTCGATAACCGGATCGACTTGACTACACTTTTCTTGGGCATATTTGCATCTTCCAGCAAAACGACATCCTGGTTTCGGATTTATCGGTGAAGTAACTTCGCCTTTTAAAATAATTCTTTTCGATTGCTTGTTGGCTTCAGGATCTGGTAATGGTATTGATGATAGTAAGCTTTGAGTATATGGGTGTAAAGGATTTTGATATAAGTCATCGCTTGAAGCAACTTCCATCATCTTTCCTAAATACATCACACCTATACGGTCAGATATATGCTTAACCATTGAAAGGTCATGAGCTATAAATAAATATGTTAAATCGAATTGTTCTTGTAAATCTTCAAGCATATTCACTACTTGAGCTTGAATCGAGACATCTAAAGCACTGATTGGTTCATCGCAGATGATAAGTTTTGGGTCCATTGCCAAGGCTCTGGCAATGCCAATTCTTTGACGTTGACCGCCACTGAACTCGTGCGGGTACCTAGAAGCGTGTTCTCTCTTTAAACCTACAGTTTCCAAAAGATAGAATACCCTTTCTTCGATTGCCTCTCCACTAAGTAACTTATGAGTCTTAATGCCTTCGGAGATTATCTCTGATACAGTCATTCTTGGATTAAGGGAAGTAAAAGGATCTTGGAATATCATTTGAATGTCACGTGGATTTCTTTCTAAGGATTTATTCAATCGTTTAGTAGATTTTCTCTGTAATTTCAACTCCCGAATTTTACCTTTGTAATCATCCTTTAAGCTTTTTGTTTTAGCCGTATCTTCCTTTGGAATATCTTTTAGTTTCAGTTTAAGTTCATCTTTAACATCTTGAATTATAAGTTTGAATTCCTCGTAGCCGACAGATATAAGTTTATTGTCGAAATATACTTCGCCACCTGTGTTTTCATATAATCCGATAATGGTTCTTCCGCAAGTGGTTTTTCCGCAGCCGCTCTCTCCAACTAATCCGAAAGTTTCACCTTTGTAAATGAAGAAACTGATATCGTCAACAGCTTTAAGAGTTTTGGTTATCTTTCCCAATATGGTGTGCTTGATATAAAAGTGTTTTTTGAGATTTTTAACTTCCAGGAGAATATGGTTCTTATCCATTATTGACACCTCCTGTTTTTTTGAAACCTTCCACATCAGGTGAATACTCATGTTGGAGCCAACATGAAGACACTTGTGTATCGCTAATTTTAAATAACGGGGCAGGCTCTTCAATGCATATTTGCATAGCGTATTTACAACGCGGGCTGAACGGACAACCTTTCGGTGGATTCAAGAGATCTGGTGGTGATCCAGTGATTGGCACCAGTCTTTTCTTTTGCCCTACGACATCCTTTGGTACGGATTGATGTAAGCCTTTGGTATATGGGTGCTGAGGACTATAGAATATATCGTCGACAGTACCTTTTTCCATAATCATTCCACCGTACATGACGATAACTTCTTGACATAATTCAGCTATAACACCCAGATCATGGGTAATGAAGATAATTGTTGTATCAAGTTCTTTCTTTACTTTCTTCAAAAGATCAAGAATTTGAGCTTGAATCGTCACATCCAAAGCAGTAGTTGGTTCATCAGCTATGATAAGTTTTGGTTCACAGGCCAGCGCCATAGCTACGAGAGCTCTTTGTCTCATTCCTCCAGAGAATTGATGAGGATATTCATTAATTCTTGTTTCTGGTTCCGGGATACCAACTATCTTTAAATAGTGAATAGCCCGTTCTAAAGCTTCGGCCTTATTGTACTTTCTGGTGATGCCATTTTCTATGTCTTTTAGCACTTTATCGCGTTTTTTTATGATTTTTGTCAACTTAGCTTCTAAAGATGCTTTTCCTTTATTATTCTTTTTGTCAATACTCTTTTCTTTGTCTTTTAATGTCTTTTCATATTCTTTGATAGTCTCGTCCAGTGAGTTAACTTCTTCCAATGCTTTTTCTTTTGTGATATGCATATGACGAAGTATAACTTCCATCATTTGGTTTTTAATAGTAAATACTGGATTTAGAGAAGTCATAGGATCTTGAAAGATCATCGCAAGTTCTTTGCCGCGATAATCCTGAATTTCCTTTTCGCTGAGTTTGACCAAATCGACACCGTCAAAGATTATTTCTCCCTCGACGATTCTTCCGGGGTCGTCAACCAACCGCATTATTGATAAACTAGAAACGCTTTTACCACTACCGGATTCGCCTACTATTCCAAGGATGCCACCTTTTTTTAGTTCATAGCTTATTCCTCTAACAGCTTGTACTTCACCTAGATGGGTGAAAAAAGATGTTTTAAGATTTTTAACTTCAAGTATATTATTGCTCATCTTTTTTACCTATCCCTTTCTCAGTCTTGGGTCTAGAGCGTCCCTTAAGCCATCGCCAAGGAAATTGAATGCTAACATCATGAAGGCGATTGTGACTGCCGGAATTACAAGTTGGTAAGGATATGTTTGCATGAAAGAAGCACCATCATTGGCTAAGGAACCTAGAGAAGCCCTTGGTGCAGATATACCCAAACCAATGAAACTTAAGAATGCTTCAGTAAATACAGCTGTTGGAATCATCATAGCCATGGTAACGATGATAGGGCCAAGAGCATTCGGTATAAGATGCTTGTCGATGATTTTAAAATTTCTTACCCCCATAGTTTTGGCAGCTAAAACGTATTCTTGTTCTTTTAAGCTTAAAACTTGAGCGCGAACCAATCTAGCCATTCCAACCCAATAAACGCTTATCAAGGTAACTATAATGGTTCCTAAGCCACCTGCGCCAAAGAGTTTATTCAAAACATTAATCTCAAACCAGCTATCTTTTAATACCACCATTAATAGAATGACGTAAAGAAGCAGAGGTATTGAATTGATGATATCAACGATTCTCATCATTATAATATCGGTATTTTTACCAAAGAAACCGGATATACTACCATAAATTACCCCGATAAAGAAGTTAATTACAGCGGCTACAAAGGCAATAACCAATGATATTCCAGTACCGTACATTAAACGTGCCAGCATATCTCTACCATTTTTATCTGTGCCGAGAATAAAAGTTTTGTTCCAAACTTTATCCATTGGGGTCTTATACTCAACATCTTCATATGTAAAACTGTATCTAATACCTTCAGCTCTTTTTAAAGGATCAGTCGTATAAGAAAAATCCACTATTACGACTGCGATTTCAACATTTTCATCATTGAACAAGCGGTAAGTGTAGGTTTTTGCCGTTAGGTCTTTGTCTGCTTCAGCTAAACTGAATCCATCTAGTAATTTTCCATCTTCTGAAACTAAAATTAATTGATTCATTTCGCTGAGGTAAACATGCATATCATCCCCAAGCTTATATACTGTGAGTTGTGGAGGTATGTTCTTATAGTCGAGAAATTGTCGGTTATACTTATGAGGATTAAACATTGGCCCGATTGTCGCGAAAAGAATGACGATTATAACACATACTAATCCAACAATTGCTAAGTGATTCTTTTTTAATCTGCGCCAAACATCATGCCAATATGTTAGACTCTTTCTGGTTTGTTCTTTGTCTAACTTTTGATCGCTTTCTAAAAATACGAATTTATTTTTATCCATAATCATCACCTACTTCGACAACCTGATTCGAGGGTCGATTACCGAATAAGCGATATCTACCAATAGAACCATGATTATGTAAAATACTGCATAGAATAGCGTAACACCGATTACCAAGGTGTAGTCGCGGTTACCAATGGACTCGGTGAAATATTCACCAATACCATTTATATAGAAAATCTTTTCAACTACGAAACTACCGGTCATGATTGCCGCGATCATTGGACCTATATAAGTGATTACTGGAATTAAACTATTTTTAAGCGCATGTTTGAATATGACTTTGGATTCTGATAAGCCTTTTGCTCTAGCGGTTCGGATGTAGTCTTGACGCAACACCTCCAGCATACTTGATCTGGTCAATCTGGCAACGAATGCCAATGAATAACCAGCCAAGGCAACTACCGGACCGACATAGGAGATTGGGGTGCTCAATCCTCCGACAGGAATCCATTTGACATTCTGAGCGAGTAAAATAAATAAAGACCCAATGACAAAACTTGGCACGGTTATACCGATGGTTGCGATAATCATCACGCCATAATCGACGGCGGTATTGGATTTTAAGGCTGAAACTACACCGAGTGGGATACCTAAAAATATAATAAAAATCACGGCTATAAAGCCGATTTTTGCGGTATTTGGAATTCCAGTTGCCAATAATTCATTAACTGAATAGGCTGGTTTACGGAATGACGGACCCAAATCGCCAGTTAGTAGATTTCCCATATAAGTAAAATACTGGTTGATTAACGGCTCATTCAAACCGTAAGCCTCTTCCAATCTTTCTCTGGTAGATTCCGGTAAAGGTTTTTCTCTGGTAAAAGGTCCGCCTGGAATGGCTCTTAACATGAAAAACACCAAAGTTACCACAATAAATAAAGTCAAGATTGAGAAGAGAGTTTTTTTGATAATATACCGATTCATGAAAATTATCCCCTCTTTTATCGTCCATCTAGTGCTATATGTCCGTATAGCCCTATTCTTTAGACAAATTATATAGTAATAAAAAATCGATGTCAATAAGGCTAGCCAATAAAAACAAAAAAGAAAAGATATAAATAAGTAACTCTTAATTATTATACTTATCTGTGATAAAATATAATTTAGGAGTGAAAAAATGAAATTGAAGTGGTTTACAATCGTACCCATTGTTCTAATAATCACCAGCATTATCTCTTCACTTATCGCATTTAATCAGAATGGACGACTGAATCAAGGATATTTATATCTTGATAATTCGGATAAAACGACAATTTATGAAGGAGAATACTTTGCTATCATAGGTAACATTGATGATAAAGCGCACTTTATTGAAGGACATTCTCTTGAAAGTTATTATCTAGTATCATTATATGATATCAATGAAATTCTTCTGGCTGAATATAAAGTCGAAATCAGTTTGAATGGTCAAACATATAATTCGGCAATCTTTACTTTTTCATTATCAGAGAATAAGATTGTCATTGATGAAATGAGCGATTATTTGTTTAAAGTCAATCTACAAAAAGAATCGAGCTATCACTTGGGTTTATCTGAACTTTCAAATCCAGGGAGTTTGGATGAAATCGACATAGCTTTAGTTAATATTCCCAGTGATGTTTTAAGTTTGAAATCAATCATGGAAAGTGTTGCATATACCACTTTGATTTTTTCAATAGTG
The DNA here is from genome assembly GCA_034004745.1 of Candidatus Izemoplasmatales bacterium. GTDB lineage: Bacteria > Bacillota_I > Bacilli_A > Izemoplasmatales > Hujiaoplasmataceae > UBA2289. Next base: position 6,773 of record JAVEWC010000049.1, read on the forward strand.
TCAGCTTTCACAATTCTAGGAATCTACTATATAAAAAAACGATAAGGAGAACTTTATGAAAGATTTCATCGCAACAAAAAAAGCCCCACAAGCAAT